>JANQIJ010000342.1 GCA_028282185.1 Rhodospirillales bacterium | reverse complement strand
TAAGGGTCTGCCCATGATCCACCTCCGACTACCGTGAATCACAAATCAGACAAAAAGGGAATCCCTAAAAAGATTCAGCCTATGCGCCCGATGCTCTAGCCCTTGCACAAACGGGACAACAGATCCAACCCCGCGGCGCGGGGTGTGGTCCGCCGCGCCATCAGGTCGTCGACCAGGCGGTCCAGATCCCCGCCAAGGCGGCGCAGTTCGTGGCCGACATGGTCGTGCAACGCGGCTTCCAGGCGCAGACGCGCGGCATGTCGACAACGCTGGGCCTGGCCTTCGCCGGTCGCCAGATGTCGCCGGTGGCGGCCGATTTCGTCGACCAATTCGTCGACCCCGATGCCGCCGTTGACGCTGGTCGAGACCACCGGCGTGATCCAGCTGCCGGCACCGGGGCGCCCGGGGCGCCCAAGGTCGGCGGCGGCGCGCAAGTCCGCCGCCAGTTGCTCCGCCTGCGGCCGGTCGGCCTTGGTGACCACATGGATATCTGCGATTTCCAAAAGACCTGCCTTGATTGCCTGAACGCCGTCTCCCAGACCCGGTGGATTGGCGACAATTACCGTCTCGGCGGCGGCGGCGATGTCCACCTCGTCCTGGCCGACGCCAACGGTTTCGATGATCACGATCTGGAAACCCACTGCATCCAAAACATCAACCGCATCAAGCGCCGGCCGGGCCAGGCCGCCCATCGCCCCCTGGGTCGCCAGCGAGCGGATGAAAACCCCGTCGTCACCGCCAAGATCGCCCATCCGCACCCGGTCGCCCAGGATCGCACCGCCGGAAAACGGGCTCGACGGATCGACGGCGACGACGCCGACGGTCTGGCCGCCGGCGCGCAATTGCTTGACCATGGCGGTGACCAATGAGGACTTTCCTGCCCCCGGAGGACCGGTTACGCCGATCACATGGGCACCGCCGGCGGCCTGGTAGACCGCCGCCATGGTGCGTTCAGTTTCGACCTCCGACCGGCCGCGATTGACCGCCACTTCGGCCAAGGACAACAACCGGGCGATCGCCCGTCGGTCCCCGGCCTGCGCCGCCCGGAGAAGGCTCGGTTGCCCCCCGTTGGAACGGCCGTCCACCACCTCAGTCGTCCCGGTCATCGGCGCCTGTCGCGGCACGCAGGCCGACCCCAGCCGCGCGGTATTCGGTACCCAGATCCGTGTACTCGGGCCAAATGTAGTCGAGCATGGCTTGGTCATCGGCCGCGAAATCGCGCATGTACTTCGCCGGCGCGCCGGCCCAAACCTGGCCCGACGGAACGACCGTTTCGGGGGTGACCAGGGCCCCGGCGGCAACCAAAGCGCCGCTTTGAACGACGGCGCCATCCATGACCGTCGCCCGCATGCCGACCATGCAATCGTCAGCCAAAGTGCAGGCATGAAGCAAGGCCATATGGCCAACCGTGACCCGGTCGCCAACAATCGTCGGCCATTTCTGCGAGTTCACATGAACCACCGTCCCGTCCTGCAAGTTCGTATCGTTACCGATACGGATATGATTGACGTCGCCGCGGAGGATGCATCCGTACCAAAGGCTGGACCGCGCGCCAATCACCACATCACCGACGACGACCGCGTTTTCGGCGATGAAAGCGGTGTCGTCGATCTGTGGCGCGATGCCGCGATAAGACGCGATGACACCGCCGAAACCGGAGCGCGAATTCATTCGATCACCAACCTAAAACTGTCTTTTACCGTTCTGTTTTTATTCATTTTATAGCCATATCTTTTTGTTGAGGATCGAGATCCTTGAATCGACCGGCCGGGACGCCGGGCAATCGATCGGCATGCTTATCGCCCGATCCTATCGCCCCTCCGGTCGCGCGACGATGCCGCTGTCTCAACCGGCCAGCCAATAGCGTAGCACAGCGCTGACCGCTTCCGGCATTTCCAGCGGTGTCAGGTGAGCGCAGTTCTCCACCACGACCAGCTTGGCCGCCGGAATGGCCGCCGCCATTTCCTGATGATGCTCGACCGGCGTCGTCTGATCCAGTCGACCGCAGAGCACCAGCGTCGGGCAGGAGATATCGGGCAAGTTGGGTCGGTTGTCGGGCCGGCCGATGAGGGCCGTCTGCTGGCGGGCGTAGGAGGCGACGCCGACATTGCGGGCCGATTGCCGGACGACCTCGCAAAGCGCCGGATCGCCCGCGACGCGCGCGGGCGGCAGGTACATGGCAACGTGTTCGTCGATCACCGCCTCGAAGGCGCCGTCTTCGGCCCGGGCGACCATTTCCCGGCGGACGATGCTGCGCTCGGGCGGATCGGCGCGGGCCGAGGTATCCAAAAGCGCCAGACGGATGACCCGTTCCGGCGCCAGGCGCATGATCGCCTGGGCCGTGTATCCACCCATCGACAGTCCTGCCAGGGCAAATCGCTCGGGCGCGTTCTCCAGGGCGCACCGCGCCATCCCCTCCAAAGAATCGTCTTGGGTCATGTCCGCGACCGTCATCTCGGCGACGTCGCCCAAGCTGTCCAGTTGGTGACGCCACAGGGCCGCGTCACAGAGCAATCCAGGCAGCATCAACAAGGGTGTTTTCTGTGCCATTCGGGCCTTTCCGTCCGCTTGGGTTTGGTTCGGTCTGGTTTATCGGTCCCGTGGCATGGGCAATCATTGACTCCGGGACCGAAACACCTAATATCCCGCCCAGGCGGCGCGGGGAAGCCCCGTCGGCCGTGCCACACCCGCCCCTTGGGAAATTGCCCTATGGGAGCAACGCCCGAAACGGAGCGTAATGTCCTTCTCAGATCTCGGTCTTAGTGACGAACTCCTGCGCGCGGTGTCCGACGCCGGCTACGACACGCCGACGCCGATCCAGGCAGAAGCGATCCCCAAGGTCCTGATGGGCCGGGACATTTTGGGATGCGCGCAGACCGGCACGGGCAAGACCGCCTCCTTCACCCTGCCGATGATCGATATCCTGGCCTCGGGCCGGGCCAAGGCACGCATGCCGCGTTCCTTGATCCTGGAGCCGACCCGCGAGTTGGCGGCGCAGGTCGCGGACAACTTCGAAACCTATGGCAAGTACCACAAACTGAACCATGCGCTGTTGATCGGCGGCGAGAACATGGGCGAGCAGATCAAGGTTCTGGAAAAAGGCGTCGACGTCCTGATTGCGACGCCCGGCCGGTTGATGGACGTGTTCGACCGCGGCCATCTGTTGCTGCGCGACGTCAAGATTTTGGTGATCGACGAATCCGACCGCATGCTGGACATGGGTTTCATTCCGGACGTCGAAAAGATCGTAAGCCTCCTGCCGCCGATGCGAACGACCCTGTTGTTTTCCGCCACCATGCCGCCGGAGATCAAGCGACTTGCCGACAAGTTCCTGATGAACCCGAAGGAAATCACCGTCGCGCCGCCGGCGACCGCGGCGGAAACGATCACCCAGGGGTTGTTGGTGGTCAGTGGCGGCGGCCGCGATCAGACGAACATCGCCAAGATCAAGCGCGCGGCGTTGCGCAAGCTGATTGAGCGCGAGCAACCCAAGAACGCGATCATTTTCTGCAACCGCAAGCGCGACGTGGACATCGTCTATCGTTCGTTGCAACGCCACGGCTATGACACCGCCGCCCGCCTTCATGGCGACATGGTCCAATCGGTTCGCATGGAAACCTTGGAGAAATTCAAGAACGACGAGGTCACCTTGCTTGTCTGCTCGGACGTCGCCGCCCGCGGCCTCGACATCCCGGCGATGAGCCATGTCTTCAACTTTGACGTGCCGACCCATGCGGACGATTACGTGCATCGTATCGGCCGCACCGGCCGCGCCGGGCGCGAGGGCGTGGCTTTGTCCATCGCCATTCCGGCGGACGGCAAATACGTTTCCGCGATCGAAAGGCTAACCGGCCGGGAGATACCGCGTATCACGCTCGACGGCGAAGCCTCAAGCGAACTTGAACAAGGGGACGGCGATGGACGGCGTGGCCGCGGTGGCCGCAACCGGGGCCGTGGCCGCAAGCCGGCGCGCGAAAAGTCAGGCCAGGAGACGGAACAGTCCCGCGCGGCCAGCGCCAGCGCCGATGACAGCGGCGCCACGGCCAGTGACGAGACCGGTAAACCCAGGGATTCGCAAAAGAAGAAGCGGCGCGACAACGGCGAAGTC
>JANQIJ010000341.1 GCA_028282185.1 Rhodospirillales bacterium | reverse complement strand
TAAGGGTCTGCCCATGATCCACCTCCGACTACCGTGAATCACAAATCAGACAAAAAGGGAATCCCTAAAAAGATTCAGCCTATGCGCCCGATGCTCTAGTGGTTGTCTCCGCCCGGGGACGGATGACTTCCGTCGCCCCCTCGACGGAGACGTTGACGGTCGGCATCGCCCGGGTGGCCAGACACATCGTTTTCGCGGCAGTGAAACATTTTCGGACTTCCGCCACCTCCGACATGGAACCGGTGACGAGCGATACGGTCGGCCGGTGAACGATCGCCACGAGTTCCGGCGGCGCCGATCCTTCGAACAGGCCCTCACTCTCGATCGAAATCACCTTCACGTCCAACCGACGCTGCTCGAGGACGGTGGCGAGGGTCAGAACGAAGCATCCGCTCGCCGCCGCCACCAACAAGGACGAGGGGCTCGTGCCACCGTCGGGCCCGCTTCGGCCGCGGGCCGCGCTCACCACATGCGACACGTCACCCATCTTGACATGACCTTTGCCATTGAACCCCCCTGACCAGTCGCCACGAACGACCTCGGTACGAACCTTGTCCCCTTCCGCCACCGGGTGGCCGGGGTGAACCGACGCGTGATCCGGAGAGCTGGACCTAGGTTCGCCGGCGGCATCGGGCTCGAACGCGGAAAACAGGTCGTCGCGAAGGGCGCGTTTCAAGACTTTTCCGGTAACGCCGACGGGGACCTCCGCCATCGACGCCAGACGGACCCTGTCCATGCTCCGAAGAGACGCATGCCGAAGAGCCGCGTCAATGGCGTCGACGATCTCGGCCTCGTCCACATGCCGGTCACGACGGCGCACGGCGACGCAGGCCATTCGCAGGTCACCCTCGGCCGTCGTGTCGGCGACGACACAGCAGTCGAGCAACGCCTCGACCCCGTTCAATATCGCCTCTTCATAGACCAGGGTGCAGACCGGCTCGTCCCCGGCAACAACCCAGTCCGTGACGCGGTCCAGATGATAGAACCACCCCTGTTCATCTCGGCGGACCACGTCACCGGTCAGAAAACGCCCATCCCGGAACGACCGTTCGGTCAGTTCATCGTTGTTCCAATAGCCGGCGAAAAGGCCGGGCGATTTCACCGCCAAGAGACCGGGACGGCCATCGGGCACGGGGCCGCCGTCCCGGTCGAGTATCCTTGCCTCGACCCAGGGATTGGGTTTGCCGATGCATCTGTCGAACCGCGGCGTCCCCGGCCGATGAACCATCGTGAACAGCATCGATCCCATCTCGGAAGACCCCAGGCCGTCGACAAACCGGGATCCGGAGCGTTCGGACCGGCCAATCCGGTGATGGCCGTAGCGCATGAGAGGACGGATGTGCGCCTCGTGCGCGGCATCGCCAAGGTTGATCCACATCTCAACCGTCTCAAGGCGCTCGGGGTCGGGGTCGGCGTCGACGATTTCAACGTAGGTCTGGGGAAACGCCGTCACGCATGACGCCTTGAACGCATTTACGGCGTCGACGACCGTCTCGGCGTCCTGTTCGGGGGCCAGGATGATTTCTTCGTTATTGATCAACGCGAGCGCAATCGCGCCGATCGCCGAATTGTGCGCCGGCGGCAACGCGCTGACCGTGCGCCGCGTGGCGGGATCGCGCGGCCGGTCCAAGGACTGGCGCATAAAATAGAAATAGGGGTCGTGGAGCGAGGTCACCGCCTTGGGGGGCCCCGTTGTGCCGGAGGAATGGGTGATCAACACCGGGTCATGGGAGCCATGTTCGAAGGCCGTCAGCCTCGCTTCATCGGCGGCGCGAATTTCCGGATCGGCGATGACGCGCATGTCGCGGCCGGACAAGGCCGCCCGCACCGCGGGCAGGCGTTCCGGGTCCGTCAGGACATAACGGACGGACGTGAAGGACAGATAGTCCCCCGCAACCTGCGTCGCCATGCGGTCGTTGGCGAAAACGGGAACGGCACCGATGCGCGTAAGGGCCAGAAAATACAAGAAATATGTCGCGCCGAAATCGCCGTAGACGCCCACCGGGTCCCTCGGTCCGATCCCGAGCCCCCTGAAACAGCGTGCGTACCTCTCGGCGATCCGGCCCAGGTCGCCGAGGCTCGGCTCAACGACTTTTTCGCCCCATGCCGTCTCAAACGGCCGCGCCGGTATCAGGCGTTTCCCGTCCTCGGGGTAAACCTCCAGGCATTTCCAGAAAAAATTCCCCATGCCCAGGTCCGGCATGGCTTTCAAGCGGGCCCTGGATAACGTCGCGTCGCCTGCGGTTTCCATGTTCATGGATCCCTTTCAGCGGAGGTCCGCTTGCCCGCCTTGGCCGGTGAATAACGGCGATTTCGCGTGGGCTTCACCTTGTTCCAGGCTTTTGCCGCCTCCTTCATCCCCTTTCCTTTGTTGGCCTCGTCGGCCAGGAAATCCCTCACGAACTGGTTGTATTCCGTCTGCGCGGGGATTTTCGCCTTGTAGCCCTTGCGTCGCCGCCGCTCCCGTTCCGCGAGCCACTCATCGATCAGATCGCCGTAAGTCAGCCCGGCGTTGTTCAGCCGATACTGGTTTACGTGAAAGGTAAAATGAAATTCAGGACCGATCTCGGCCTTGAAGAACGCCCGCGTCTTCTTATCGCTCTTGTAATTGACAACCGGCGTCTGGCGGGTCAGGGGTCGGTCCGAGTCTCTAGGCGCGTTTCTGGAGGGCCTGGGCGGCGCCTCGACGGGGTCCTCGCCGCAAAGATGGCGTCTGATGCGTTCCTTGAGTTCAGGCTTGTAACCATGCGTCGCCAATCCCAGGTCCCGGGCGAAATCGATCAGATCGGCCTTCATCCAATAATGGTCCTCGAACTCCTGCAGGTTCATCCCCGGCCGGAGCCTTCGTTTGCGCGCACTGGACGTCTTCTTTCGAGAATTGCTCACTGTTCCAGTCCTTCAAGAAACGCGGCGAGCGCCTCGTTGAAAATTTCAGGATGGGTCAAGAACGGATAGTGCCCGGCCCCGGCGATGTCGACGACCCGCGCATTCGGCATCATCGCCCCGAAGGAAAAAGACGCGGCGGGCCGCGCAACGCTATCCAACACCCCCGTCACGAACAGCGTCGGCGCGTCGATCGCGGAAAGCCATCTGGACGGCTGAAGAGACAAGACGTTGTTCAGGTAACGCATCCCGACCGACGGGCTCGCCAACTGGCTCGCGACCAGGACCTTCCGAGCGGATTCGATTTGCGGGCGGCGGCGGCTGTTCTCCGGCGCATCCATCAGGCCGTCAAAATCCCTGGTCAGGGATTCCGCGGCGGCCATCGTCAGATCGGCGATGTCTTTCGCCGAGAGACCTTCCGTGGGAATGGCGGCCAGGTCCTCGTCCTCGGAAAACGCGCCGCAGAGGCACAGGGAGCGAACCCGCTCTGGCATTCGATGCGCCAGGCGGAGGGCGGGAACCGTGCCGAAACACGACGCGATCAGGTCCACGGGCCCCTCGATCTTCATCAGGGCGAGAGTCTCGGCGAGGGTTTCCACCAGGGCATCGACCGAGGCATGGGCCGGCGGCGCGCTGCGGCCATGGCCCGGCGCATGAATGGTCAGCAACCGCCGATCCCGGGTAAGCGCGTCGTACTGATGATGAAAAATCGGCGCCGTCAGCCCGATGCCCGGCAGACAGATGATCGGCCGGCCGTCCCCACAGGAGACGACCTCGGTCGCGGATTCCGGCGACGGCCCGACCATGCGGATCTGAAGACTGCCGTTCAAGGCGCCCCGAGTGGTGGTCTCGTTCGTCGCGGCCTCGTCTCGATGGAAGTGGCGCGGGTAATCCAATAAGAGCGATCCCGCCCCATCCGGCGGCGCGGACGCCGGCGACCGGGGCCCGCCGGCCGCCGATGGCCTTTCGGAAACGGTGTCTCGGCCCTGACCGTCCGCATCACGCGGACCGGCAAGGGCTTGATCCGTCAGGCCGCCGTCCGGTTCTTGCAACGTCTCGTCCGGACACGTCTCGTCCTGTTTCACCCGGGATCCAGCGTCGGTGACCGGCGGTCCCGTCGCCGGGAGGCCATCCACATACTCCGCGATCGCCCGGACGGTCGTCAGGTCGATGATATCCTCGACCGGCAGTTGTCCGAATGCCTCCTCGATCAACACCGAAAAATCGACAATTGTGATGGAGTCCACGCCGTACACCGCAAGGTCCGTGTCAGACTCGATTTCCGCCGGATCAATTCGCAAGGTTTGGCCCAGCAGTATTTTTAACCTCTCTTCGGTTTTCAATTCACTCTCCGCCGCCGGCGGGGCGACATCATGATGACCTGCGCGCGGCGCCGCCGTCAGCGACGCCTGGGCGGGCGTAGACGGCGGCGGAACGGAACGCATGGCGCCGTCCGATCGCGTGTTTTCCTCGCCCGCAGGGCCTTCTGCCTTTTCTTGCGCGGTTGCCGGCGCTTCGGGTCGTGGCGTTGAATAGCGCCGAACCGCGTCGGACGGCGGCGAGAGTCCGAGTTTATCGAGGACGGCGGGACCGACGTCGATGGCGGCGCACCGTATCACGTCCGTGTGGAGCAGCCTCTCCAGCGCATCGACGGCCTTCGCCGCCTTGATCGGATATACACCCTTGGCGGCAAGCGTCGACGGATTCCCGCGGCCGGATCCGTCCCAGTATCCCCAGTCGATACTGATCAGATGCCCGGGCATGTTCGGACCGCATTGCTGCGCGACGGCATCTTGAAACGCACAGGCACAGGCGTAAGCGCCCCAGCCCGGATTTCCCGCGAAGACCTCCGCCGAGGACATCAACACCATGTGGTCGACGGGATATTGATCCTGTGTCTCGAGCAGATTGATGGTGCCGATCGTTTTCGCCTTGATGAATTTTGACAAGTCCGCCGGATCGCCCTCGGCCAAACGCATGATTTCAAAGTCCATGGCACAATGGAAAACGGCCTTGATCCGCTCACCGGATGAACAGACGGCGTCAAATGCGGATTGCAATTGGACGGGATCCGTCACGTCCGCGCCGTGGTATGAAAGACGGCCGCCCAGACCCTCGATGCGTTTCTGGGCCTCGGACAGGCCGGGCAATCTCTCTCGGCGTCCGAACCAATGAATCCGCGCCCCAAACCGTTCCGCCAAAGCCTCGCTCAACTGGCGGCCGACGGCACCGCTACCGCCCACGATGACAAAGCAATCACCTTCGGAAAAAACAGTATGGCCGTTGCCACGGCCCGCCGACATCGGCGCCAGATGTGGAGAGTATAGGCGCCCTCCGCGCAATGCCGTGATCGTCGCGGGACGATCCGGGTCGCGGAGAATTCTCAGTGCCTGATTCACGGAGGCGTTGATCTCCGCGGCCTTCGCGGCCGCCGTCAAGTCGATGGAGGAAATATCCGCGGATCTGTGTTCCTTGGCGATCGACCGAGCCAGCGCCGCCACCGCCGCCGCGACCGGATTGATCGGCTCGTTTTCCGTGCGATGGGCACCAAGGGTCATGAGTCTAAGGGCCGGGCCGCCGCCCGAACGCCCACCCGAAGGCCCTCTGGCCTCCAATACCTTCGCGAAGGCCAGCAGCGGCCATAACGCCTCTTTCAAGCCTGACAAACAGTCGCGGGGGCCGAGCACGATGTTCGGACCGCCGACGACATAGATAAGTTCCTCAAGGTCGGGAACCGCCTCGATCCATTCCTGCAATTTTCCGAGGTCGGGGACCGCTTCGACCGCCAGCCGGTCGACCAGCGACGCACCCAGCGACGCCGACACCGAGCGCCCGAGGAATTGGGCACCGGGGCCCTCGATGACCGCTGCCCGCGGGCTCTTGTGTTCACCGGTCGGTGTCGTCAGCGCGCCCGCGACGTCGCTCCATTCAATCGCTTGGGGGAAGAAAATCGTCTCACGGACATCCGCTGACGCTTGAACGTCGGGCGCCTCCCGTCGCCCGGGTTGCAGGCTCAGTCCGCTCAACTCCAAGCAGACATCCCCTGCCGGTCCCATGGGAGCGGCCTGCGCGGTGTCTTCGCGAACCGCCACCACGACGCGACCGCCCTTCGGCACGTCCCCGTAAACGCCGAACCTGTCCAGATGCGCCACCGGATCGCCGCCATCACCCAAGGCCAGCGCCACGGCGCGGAAAATCCCGCGCAGCGCCGACCACGGCTCTCCGCCGCGCGGGTCGTCGGCCGAACCAACCGGTTCTTGGGCCTCAAACACCAGAACGCGATCAGCCCCATGTATCGGATCCGAACGGCCGCCCCATAGCCGCAATCCGGACCCGTCGAACCGCGAGGCCGCCTCCGATTGCGCGAAATCAGGCGTGCAACCGTCCGCCAATGCCGGCCAGTCGGAAAGACCGTCCCCGACGGCGCTGGCCTTCCGGCCGACCAGGGATGCCAGTACGTGTTCTTGATCCGAATCCAAGAACAGCCGAGCTTGATGGCGACCGTCGCCCAGGGGTGTGAGGCGGACCAGCAGTTCCTGGACGGAAAGCGTGGAAACGGGTGCGGGACGCCACGCGATCTCTTCGATTTCGAGCGCGCCATCAGGCGTGATCAATTGCAACGCCGCCGTGGCAACCGCCAATAAATACTCTAGACGAACATGCGTGTTTCCGTCTTCCGGACTCAAATGAAGGGCCTTCGAATTGGACGAGACGGCTTTTCGGAAGGTCAATCCCGTTGATGCGCTGCGTGCAAAATCGACGGAATCGATCAGGGAGTGCGGCGGCCCCGCGCGGCCCCTGACGATCAGGGTCGGATCGGCAACGCAACAGTGCACCCGGGCAAAGGGATAGCCGGGCAGGTCGAGCCGCCGTCGCGATCCACGCGGTGTCATGACCGTCCAGTCGAGGGGGACACCTTGACACCAGAGCTCGGCGAGCTTCTCGGTCTTGCCCGCGTCGGCCAAGCCCGCGATGAACTCTCGCTCCGAAGGCGATTGTCCCTCCCCGTCCGGCACCCCATCGACGGTTCCCCGGATAATTCGCGAATCCGACCAATCCGCCTCCGAGGCCATCTCCAACAGGTCGCGCAATTCCTCGGTCGAATACGCCAGAAACGTGATCCTCTCGGACATGAGCTCGCGTCCGGTCTGCAAGGTGTAAGCGATGTCACCGATTTGCGGCTCGGGCGGGACCGGACCGCCTGCCGGGCCCGCGCGGTGCGACAGCCACGCGGCGAGGCGGGCGGGACTCCCATGTTCATCGAGCGAGGGCCGGTCGGGCCCGAGGCCGAACTTCTCGCTGATGGCGCCTTCAATGGCGGCGCGTCGTTCCGGGCTCAAGCCGTAGTCGCCGAACCGGTCGTCCGGCGAGACCAACCTTCGATCTATGTCGAGAGCCTCGGCAATGGACCGCAGCGTTTCGGTCAAGACCTGATCGTCCGTCGGATGGTCTCCGGCGTCCAATACCAGGCCTTGTTCCTCCTCATTGCCCGGCGAACGCTCCCTCAGCCAATGTTGAAGCGCGCGAATGTACTCCGAAAGCTGCCGAGGCGTCTGCGCCGAAAGCGGAACGACGTGCCGGGCCCCGTCCACCTGCCTTGTCGTTGGCGGCCTGGTCGCTGGCCCGGCCGTCGACGGCGCTTCCAGAATGACGTGCGCGTTTGCGCCCGTTGCACCGAAACTGCTGACGCCGGCCCTCAAGGGTCCGCCGTCGGGCGCCGACCAACGGGACAGTTTTCGCGGCACATAGAAGGGCGTCCCCGCGAAGTCGATATTGGGATTGATGGGTTCACAGTGAATGGAGGGCGCCAGCATCGCGTGGCGAATTTGCAGGAGCACTTTGATCACGCCCGCGACGCCGGCGGCGGATTCCGCGTGCCCGATGTTCGACTTTACCGAGCCCAAGGCGCAACTGCCCGGCGCGCTGTCCCCCAGGCCAAAGGCATTCGCCAAGGCCGCCACCTCGATTGGATCGCCAAGAGAGGTGCCCGTTCCATGGGCCTCGACATAGCTGATGGACTCTGCTGGAACCCCGGCCTCGGCAAGCGCCGCGCGCACCACGTCGGTTTGAGCTTGCGGGCTTGGAACCGTATAGCCGTTCGCCCGGCCGCCGTGATTGACGGCGGTGCCGCGGATGATGCCGAGGATTTCATCGCCGTCACGCTCCGCCGCCGATCGGGTTTTCATGAGCAGCGTGCCCACACCTTCGGCCGGCACGTATCCATCGCCCTCCGCGCCGAAGGCCCGGCACCTGCCGTCCGGCGACGCGAACCTCCGCTTGCAAAGGAAGAAGTGCTTGTTCGGGTGGGCGTTGATATTGACGCCACCGGCGATGGCGGCCCGGGATTCGCCGGACCGAAGGCTGACGCAGGCAAGATGAATGGCGGTCAGCGACGACGAGCACATGGTGTCGATCGCCATGCTCGGGCCGGTGAAATCGAAACAGTAGGACACCCTGTTGGCAATGGAGGCGTAGGAGGAGGCCGCGTTGCCCCGTTCCAGGCCCCACATTTCATACTGTCCCCACATCACGCCGGCGAAAACGCCGACCTCCCGCCCGGCCAGGGACTGTCCCGGGTATCCGGCGTTCTCCAAACAGCGGTACGCGCTCATCAAGAACTGGCGCTCTTGCGGATCGGTCATTTCCGCCTCGCGCTGAGAAACCTTGAAGAAGCGGGGGTCGAAGGCATAGGCGTCATTGATGAACCCGCCCCAGCGGAACCCGGTGTCGGGACCAAAGCCGGGGTCGCCGGGAGGCGCAACCAGTTGATGATCCCATCGCTCGGGCGGGACTTCGGTGACGCAGTCCAGTCCCTGGGCCAGGTTGTTCCAGAACGCCTCCGCGGAATCCGCTTTCGGGAACCGCGCGTCCATGCCGATGATCGCGATATCCGCCGCGTCCCGGCGCGACCCCCGCGTGGCCGAGACCGGAGGGGACGACGCCGGCACCGAGGCTTCTTCTTCAGAAGTATCTTTTTCGGGGTCTTCTTCGGCCGCGTCCTTCTTCTCCCCAACCTCCGAGAGCTGGTCCGCATACTTTTCGGAGAGATGCGACGCAAGCGAGCTGACGGTCCGGTATTGGAAGAACAGCGTTTTCGGAAGCGGGCCCAAACGATCCTCCAAGCGCTCGGTCAATGCGAGAACCAACGCGGAATCGATCCCATAATCCTCGAACGGGGAATGTGCATCGATGTCATCCGGCGCCAAGCCGGACTCCGCCACCAAGGCATCGAGGATCATGTCGGTGACCGCCGCTTCCACCTCACCCGAGGCGCCGGCCGTCGCGGACGCGGGGTCCTTGTCCGACCTATTGTCAAGGCCGTCCGTTTCGTCCGGCCGCCGACGGAGCCAACGGGCGACCTTTTCCTGATCGCCGGCGATCGCCAACAGGCTGGGCCGTCGCATCCCGAGCGCCCTGACGAAGGCCGCGCCGCCGGCGCTATTCGTGATCGGTTTCACGCCGGCGGGTGAATGAACCCGCTCAAAGACCGGCTCGGGGATGCGCATGCTTCCGTCCCGCCATGGCCCCCAACCGATGGCAACCGTCCGCCCGGCCCGCCGGCCCGCCCGCCGCCGGGCATCCCGAACCCGTGCGAAACCGTTCAGCCAACCATTGGCGAACGCATAGCCGGTCTGTCCGGCATTTCCCATGGCCGAAACCAGCGAGGAGAAAACGGCAAAGAAATCCAGGTCGTCGTCCTGGGTCTCCAGGTCCAAATGGACCGCCCCGGCAACCTTCGGCGCCACAACGTCAATCAGGTCCCGCTCGCTGCTTCGCGCGAGCAGACCGTCGCGAAGAACGCCCGCGCAGTGAACCACGCCGTTCAAGGCACCGAAGGTCTCGCGGATTCGGGCAAGCGCGCGCCGAACCTGAGACCGGTCGGTCACGTCAGCCGGCAGATACGCGATCTCTCGCCCCGCCCGCCGCAGGTTAGAGAGAAACGCCTCGCCGTCCCGGTCCAAGGGGGCACGACCGCACAACATCACTTTTCCCTGGTGATGCGCCGTCAAGTGATCGGCGATGCATCGTCCCAATGCGCCCAATCCGCCCGTGACGAGGTACACGCCGCCGGCCATCGGCGACAGGTCCGGTGGACTGGGGTCGACGACGGGCATTACGTCGGGCACGGACAAGCGGGCCCGGGAAACGTCGAGCCGCGCCTCGGCGGGCAAAGTATCCGCGTTACAGAGTGACTTGAGCGCTTCCAAAACAGGGCCCTGGGCCCAGCTCGCGCCGGGCGTCGCCTTAAGGCCGATGGAGGACGCCACGATATCCGGGTTCTCGATCCGTAGGGATCGGCAGAACGCGCCCGCGGCCTGACCGAGCGCGTTGACAAGCGACAAGTCGTCGTCGATCAAATGAACAGTGATCAGTTTGACTGGCGCCTCTGGCGGCCGCCGAACCAGATACCCGGAAATTCTCGCGAGTTTTTCCAGACTGCGGCGCCAGTCTTCGTCCCCTATGTTCACAATCGAAACCGGCGGTGTCCGGCCGTAAACCGCCCGATACCGATCAAATGCCCTGGCCACGTCGGCGGCCGGTTCGAGCGCGGCCGCCTGTCCTTCGACGGCCGCCGCCATTCCGGCGCCCGTCAGTTCGTCGATGTCCTTACCGAATCCGAAGGCGAGTGGCGGGCCCGGATTGGGCGACCCGTCGTCTGGCGGGGCCCGCTCCGGGCCGCCCCCCCATTCGCGCGCGAAGAAGCCGACCTGCCGCGGCTGTTCGGACCGCGCCGGGCCGGAATGAAGGATCGCGGAGACTCCCGACAGGTCCAAGCAAACCCTGCCCTCGGAATCAAAGACGGTCAGGTCGGACTTGAGAAGGGTGCCCGATGAACCCGGGTCGTCTTCGGATGTGACGGAAGCCCAGCCGCCGCGGGGCAGGGGGCGATGGTAGCGAATCTCGTCAATGGCCACCGGAACGGGCAAGCCGGCCGGCGCGTCCGTCTCGATCTGGTGAAACAGCGCGAGTTGGAAGGCGCCGTCGATCAACGCCGCCCCGGACGGGTGGCGTCCTCTATCGGCGGCCAGTTTTCCGGTGCGTCCGCCATGAGACCTGTAGACACGCTCGACGACCCGCAAGGACGGCCCCGGGGCAATCCCGTAATTGCCCAACAAGGCATAGAACCCCTCCGGCCCCAGGTCCGGATCCCGGGTTTCCGGCAACGTCTCCTTGGCCGTGGCGCCGTCAAACGGCATGACGATCGCCCGGCAATACTCGGCGCCGGAATCACTTTCGGCGAGACGAATTTTGTAGCCGCTCTCCGCCTTTGCCCAACGGACGCGCAGAGTCTCGGGAAGGATCGAATTCTCGATGTTGGCCCGCATCCGCAGGTTCTTCAACCGAACCTCGGAACCGCCGATGAGCGTTCTTGCCACGTCATGCATGACATGAATGAAGACCGCGCCGGGGATATAGGCTTGACCATGGATCCGGTGATCGTCGGCAAACGGGGCATAGGGCGAGAAATCGATGGTCCGGCTCCCTTCCGGTTCGGACGTCGACGGGTGGGCGGGCCGCCGACCCTCGGCCGCAAGCCAGCGCGGCCAATAACGGGTGCGGTCAAACGGGTAGGTTGGAATACGTAGGCGAACGGGTGATCCGCCCCGCACCGGCGGCCAATCGTCTGTTTCACCCTCCACCCAGCGCCGCGCCGCTGTCTCAAGCGACGCGTCACATTGGCCCGGCATGCAAAGGCCGGGCGACAGCCTGCCGTCGGCGAGATCCCGAAACGCCGCGCGCGCGTCATCAAAGGTCGAGGCGATACAGGCGAAACGGTGCTCGAACGAAGATCGGCCGTCGCGCGACGTCTCGCCGATCACGCCGAGAACATGGTCGCCCGCGCCGTCGTCGATCAATCGGGCAAAGTAGCGAGCGTAGATGCCGGCGTAGCGCCGCAGCGCCGTTTCCGTACACGCCGACACGGCAATCACCGACGGCTTTTCCTCCCCGCGCGGCAGGGCGGGCGCATGCCGGCTCCGAGGCGGACATTCGACGATGACATGAGCGTTGGCGCCACCGAAACCGAACGAGCTGACCGCGGCACGGCGCCGGTCTCCCGCCGAGGGCCAAGGGATACAAACGTCCGGAATGAAGAATGGCGATTTATCCAGGCTGATCTCCTCATTCAGGCGTTCGAACGATGGCAATGGCGGAACGCGCCCGCGCCCGACCGACAGCACGGCCTTGATCAAACCGATGATTCCGGCGGCCGCCTCGAGATGCCCGATGTTGGCTTTCACCGATCCGATCGCACAGTGCCGGGCCCCGGGCGTGTCGAACCCGTTCTTGGCCGCGACCTCGGCAAAGGCATCCTTCAGACCGCGAACTTCGATCGGATCGCCGAGCGATGTGCCCGTCCCATGCGCCTCGACCATGCCGATCGTCGCGGGATCGATCCCTGCGCTCTCGATCGCCTCTCGAATGACCGCGCTCTGCCCCGACGGGGTCGGCGCCGTCAATGAAACACCCCGGCCACCGTGGTTCACCGCCGACCCAAGGATCACCGCATGTATCGGATTGCCGTTCGCGCGGGCCGCCTCGACGCGTTTCAAGTAGACGGCTCCCACACCTTCGCCGCGGACGTACCCGTCGGCCCGGGCGTCGAACGTCCGGCAAATGCCCGAGGGCGACAGCATTCCAATGCGGTCGAGCGACGCGTGGGTCGTCCAATCGAGCATCAAACTGACTCCCCCGACCAAGGCCGCGTCGCAATCACCATGGGCGATGGAAGCGACCGCCCGATGGAGCGCCACGAGGGAACTCGAACAGGCCGTGTCGATACACTCGCTCGGGCCGCGCAGGTTCAATGCAAAGGAAATCCTGTTGGCCAGCACCGACGGGGCCAGGCCCGTGAGCGTATGGGCCTGAATGTTGTCCGGGTCCCGGTGGGCGAGTCGCGAAAAATCATCACCGGTGGCGCCGATGAACACGCCCGTGCGTGTTCCGGCGAGCGAACCCGGGTCGTCTCCGCCATCCTCCACGGCCGTCCAAGCGGCCTCCAGAAGCAGCCGTTGACGCGGGTCCATGGCTTCCGCTTCTCGTGGCGTGATATCGAAGAACTTCGCGTCGAAACAGTCGATGTCCTCGAGAAATGCGCCCGTCACTCCCGCTTCGCCGCTCAAGGACCTGCGCGGAGCTTCCGGTGGCCGGCCGAACGCCGTGTCTCCTCCGGCCAGGGCGTCCCAGAATTCATCCGCGTCGGCGGCCCCCGGCACGCGCGCGGCGATACCTATGATCGCCACCTTCTCGGCATCGTCGTCTTCCGGCTCGGCATAATCATTTTCCGGGGCCGGACTTGCCGGATCCGGCGGCGCGACGGCGCTCGAAGGGTCCGTATCCCACGCGGCCAAAACGGCCTTCGAGAACGCGTTGATCGTCCCACCGTCATAGAACTCGACGGGGCTCACGCGCAGACCGAACTCTTGGAACAACCGGCCACTGAGGTTGGCAAAATCAAGCGAGCCCAACCCAACGTTCCCGAGAGGATCGTCATCGGAGAAAGCCATCTCTTCGCCGGGCCTCAATTCGGCGATTTCCGACCTGAGAAACGCCTTCAAGCCGTCCAACGACGGCCGGTTGGAAGGCGGCTGCTTCCCAATTGCCCGGACATGGCGAGAGGACGGCTTCGCATCGCCGAGGAACAGAGCCGCCACCGCCTGGCGGTCGACCTTGCCGTTGGACGTCAATGGCAAGGATTCCATGAACCTCAATTCATCGGGCACCATATGACCCGGCAGCCAATCCCGGAGTCTCGATCGCCAGTCGTCGTCCAGGTCGAGTTCAGGGCCGGTCACCCCTGCCGCGACCAAGCGGCTGGTCCCCGAGATGCCGGGAACCGCCACCGCCACGCATTGCCTCAAACCCAGGCGCTTGAGCGCGGCCTCGACGTCTCCGAGGTCGACACGGTATCCGCTGATCTTCACCTGGTCGTCGATCCGCCCCAGCAATTCGATGGTTCCGTCGTCCCATATTCTTGCCCGATCGCCCGTGCGGTACATTCTGGCCCCGCCGTCGCCGGAAAACGGATCGGCGAGGAATCTCTCCCTCGTCAGTTCCGGGTCGCCGAGATAGCCCGCGGCCAGGCACGCGCCGGCGATGAACAGTTCACCGTCCTCGTTCGGCGCACATGGGTTCAGCGACTCATCCAGCACGTAATAACGGGCATTCCGCATGGGGCGTCCATAGGGAATGCTCGTCCATTCGGCATCGACCCGGTCGACACGGAAAAAATTCGACCAGACGGTCGCTTCCGTCGCGCCGCCGAGAGACACGAAATCCGCATCGGGAAACACCGTCTTCATCTCGCCCGGCAGGTCCAACGGGACCCAGTCACCGCTCACGAAAACGGTCCGCAAGCCGCCTTCGCCCCGGCGCTTGACCTTCCCCGACAGGAACGGAACCACCGACTTCAGCAGAGCAGGAGTCGAATTCCACAGGGTAATCCTCTCGTCCATCAGGATGTCGGAACAAGCGACGGGGTCGCGCCGTTTCTCGGCGTCGACCATACGCAGGCTTCCACCCAACGCGACCATCCCAAGCAAATCGAATATCGACAGGTCGAAGGATACGGGCGAAACCCAAAGCACCCGGTCTTCGGGGCCGATCCCGAACTCGGCCCCCATCCATTCGATCAGGTTGACAACGGACCGGTGGGTCACGATCACCGTTTTGGGACTCCCGCTGGACCCGGACGTGGCGATGCCGTAGGCGACGTCGCCGGCCTGTTTATCAACGGCGATGGGGTCCGCGTCGGGCATCTTCCGGAGGGCCGTCACGTCGAACAGCAGGTTTTGCAACTCGAACTCCGCGAATAGGTCCGCGAGCGACGGATCGGAAATCACATGCGTCACGTCATCGAGACGCGCGATTCGGGCGAGACGTTCACGGGGCTCGTCGGGATCGACCGGAATGAACGCGCCACCGCATTTGAGGGTGGCCAACATGGCGATCAAAACACTGAACTCACGACGTAGCCCCAGAAGGACGAATTTGCCGGGACCGACCCCCCTCGACGCCAAGTGAAACGCGAGCCGGTTGGCCAGGCGATCCAGTTCACCGAACGTCAGTTCGCCGTCTGCCGACACGGCGGCGACTTTGTCGGGCTGCCGAGCGGCCCGGTCTTCGATCATGACCTCGACCCGGGCGGAACGATCGAACGGGCAATCGGTTTTGTTCCATGGCCCCAAGGCACGGTCCCGGGGACCGGGCTCATTCCCGCCGCGGCTAGGCATTGTAGCACCCCCTCCGCGCGCCGGCCGGCCGAGGCGCCGCGCAACCGCCTTCGGGGACATGCGGTTCGTGCCAGGTCTCCCGATCCGCCGCGAGGGCCTCGAGCAACTGGACGAATTGTCCGAACACGCCTTCCGCCACGTCCTCGGAAATCCGAGACCTGCGGAAATCCAGATGGAGTCCCAACCGCCCGCCCAGGTTGTGCGCGAAGCAATCCATATCGATCCCCGGGGTCATGGAAACGCCGTCGTCCCAAACCACCTCCTCGGGCCAGGACAGCGGCGCCTCGGTCAGACATCCGGTATATGCGATCCGGCGCTCTTCGTCGGTTGACCCGCGGCGCGGAAGACAGGCAAACGCCTCCAATGGAGAAAAGCGCCGATGCGCCAAATCCGCCGCGATCGTTTCGTCCACGGCGCGGGCCCGTTCGGCGAACGACGCCTGACGGCGGTCCTCGACGATCCAGGCCAACTCGCTGAAGTCCCCGATCGCCCCATGCGTCCCCTCAGGCCGCAGGTCCCGCCCATCAAGCACGGCATGGAGTCCAAAGGACGATGACCGGCTCCAATGGCAAAGGGCGACGTTCAGCGCGGCAACGAGGACCGCGTCCATCGTCACCCCCAGCCGACCGGCCGATGCCGACAACGGCCGGAGGATATCCAAGTCCGTCCGAAGCCTTCCCATGGGAAAGCCGCCATCCGCTTGTCCGGGCGGGCCGGGCAGAAGCGGGCCGGCCGATACCGGTTCGAGCTTCTCCAGCCAGTATTTCCGATCGACGCCATGACCGACGTCGCTTTCGCCGTCGCCGGCGCGCCGGAGGCGGTCTATATAGGCGTGAGTGCCGAGGCCCGCGTCCGCTGTACCGAGGTCGTCGGCGCCGATCAGACGGCGGTAGATGTGCAGGACCGAAAGCCCATCCGCCGCCACCATGTCCGTCGCCAAATGGAGCCCAATGCGGCCCCCGCGGATCAGCATTCGCGCCCGGATCGCCGGCGCGTCTTCGCGGAACGGGCGCATCCCCAGCAGATCGCTGCGGGCCTGGCGAACACGGTCCTCGACAGCCTCCGCGGTGACCATGGTAAGGTCTTCCACGTCGATCATGGGCGCCCGGCGCCGGGCATGGAGGGCCAGCAGTCCCCGATGGTTCACCTGCAAGCCGATCGCCGGCTCGCTCTCAAACAGTTTCCGAAGCCGCGCCGCCATCGTCGTTGGATCAACGTAGGGCATGCGGAATTCCTGATAGACCGTCCCTTCGGTCCAATCGCCGACCGCGCCCGCGACACGCGCCGCGAGATAGGCCCGTTGCAGCACGGAAACGGGAATCTCCTTCGTATCGCCGCCGTCGACGCTCAGGCCGGACGCCGCGACACGTGAGAGCCGGGCGACGAAATCGTCCAACATCTGTTCGGCCGTTTCGCCGGGCAGTTTTGACTCCGCAATGTCCCAGCAGATCTCCAGGGCCCCGTCGATTTCCTGGAGTCTGCCATCGAGCGTGACACCGCTGGATTGCGTGAGCGCGAACCTCGTGTCGTCGAACCAACTCCTTTCGACACGGTCGTTATTCAACCGGGCGGTGAACAAGACAGGCAGGTCGGGCAATCGCCCCGTCTCGGCGGCGATTTCACCGAGAATGCCCGATGCACAAACATCCCGATTGGCCAGGTCCCGGCCGAGCTGCTCGTTCAGTCGGTCTGCCAGATCGGAGACCGACGCGCTGGACGCATCCTCGACAATGCAAAGGCTCACGCTCGTGAACGGACCGATGACCTCCGTGAGTCCGCCCATTACGGCCGGCCGATGGGCATGGGTGAGGACGACCGCGAAGCGGTCTTGCCGCGAGGCCCAGGCAAGCGTTTTCGCGAAGCACGTCAGCACGGCGCTGGTCTTGAAGACGGAGGCCCCTGCCGCTTGCTCTTTGAAGGCTTGCCACTGTTTTGGGTCAAGAGTGCGCACGAAACGCCGGAACTTGACCATTCCTCTTCCATCGGCATGGGGCAGTCGCGGGCCGTCCGGACAGGCGGCCAGCTTCTGTTTCCAGTATGCCCGCTGAGCGGCGCCCTCCGGCGTTTTCGATTGGGCTTGCTTGAAAGCGACGTAATCGGCGAAGGTCGCGCCGACCGGAGGCAATTCAGCCGCCGGGTCCTCGTAGAGCTGCCGCCACTCCTTGTGCAACCGCTCGGCGCTCCGCCAATCGGCAATCCAGGCATCCATGCTGACGTGAACGACGCCCAGACCGTTCGCGTCCAGAGTTACGCGAACGTCGAACAGCGGCCACTCCAGCGGCTGATATGTCTTGTGGAGAAGCTCCCGCCTCACGGCCGCGATGCGCTCTTCGAACGAGGCGTCGTCACCCGCCCGAAACGTCTCGATCTTGTAGGCCGGCGCGTCGCGCGAGACGGTCTGAGTCCCATCCTTCAGAATCCGGACCCTCAACATGGGGTGCCTCGCGACCAGCCGGTTCCATGCCCGTTCGAGCGCGTCGGGAATCAATCGATCGATCTCGAACTCAACGTAAGCCTGGCAGCCGCCGGTCTCAGTCGACGCGGCCTTCCCGAAGTAATAAGAGGCTTGCAGGTCGGTAAGCGGAAACGGGGCGCCACCCCCCTGACCAACCGCCTGACCAATCCCATGGGCGCCCGGCGTCTGTGTCGGGACCCGGGGCCCGGAGCCGGCCGACCGGTCTTCGTTTCCCTGCACGCCCGGCACAGAGTCACGGATGCGCGCAACCGCCTGTCGGAACGTCGGGTCGCCGGCGAGAGCGGTCAGAGGGATGTCGCTCGCGAGGGCTTCGGACAAGGCCGCCTGCAAGTCGACAGCCACCACGGAATCGTATCCCAGAGTCTCGAGAGGCGTCTCCGGCTCTATTGTGTCCGGATCGACGGACAGCAGGTCGGCGAGGGTGTCGCGGAGGAGTTGTTCGAGACGGTCGACACCCGCCGCCGGCGGATTTTCGATCCGGTGTTCCGCATCCGGTGTTCCGGGCGTCGTTCGGGGTGATTCGGCATGCCGCGGCTCGGGGGGCCAGCAATGGCGCCTGTCGAAGGAATACCCGGGAAGCGACAGGCGCCGCGCCGCGCCCGGGGAATAGAGTTCATGTGGTTCGAGATCGAAGCCGGCCACCATGATGTCCCCCAAGGCACGCAAGGTCTCCCGCCGTTCCGCCCGGTCAAGGTCGCCAGACCTCAGGCGCGCCAATAAAAAGTCTCCGAATGCCGTGGCGGCGCCACCGCGTGAGGACAGGGGACCGGGGACGCCGGAACACCTTTCAAGGCCGTTCCCCCGGGCGGTATCCGTGAGCCGGTCGAGCAAGTCCTCGAAACGATCCGTAACAAGGACGCGGTATATCGGATGCCGTTCGCGGCCGGCCAAGAGCGTGAACGCAATGTCGGCGAGCGATCCGTCCCCTTTCCCGGCCTTGATCCATGTGTGCAAGGCGTCTGCCTGCCTGCGAAGGGCCTCCTCCGATTGGGCGCTCAAAATGATCAGATGATCCGCACGGTCGTCGGCCGTTTGTTCCGAGGGCGCGGCTTCCGGCGCCTCCTCGACCACGCAATGGACATTCGTTCCCCCGAGCCCGAACGAATTCACCGCTGCCCGCCGGGGCGACCCGTCGTCGCCATCGCACCAATCGGTCAATCGGGTGTTCACATGGAACGGCGTATTTTCGAACCCGATGGCGGGGTTCGGCTCCGCGAAATTGAGACTGGGCGGAATCCGCTTCTCCTTGAGGCTCAGTATCACTTTTATCAGCCCCGCGATGCCGGCGGCGGCCGTAAGGTGGCCAATGTTGGTTTTGACGGAACCGATCGCGCATTTCCGCGCCGCGCCGGCCCGTTCGCCGAACGTTCGGGTCAACGCCTCTATCTCGATCTGGTCTCCGAGCACCGTCCCCGTGCCATGCGCCTCGACGTAGGAGATGGAGTCCGGCGAAATGCCGAACCGGCGGTACACCTCGGTCTGGGTGTCCGATTGAGAACGCGCGCTCGGCGCCCCCAACCCGTTCGTCCGGCCATCATGGTGAAGCGCGCTGCCCTTGATGACGGCATGGATCCCGTCGCCGTCCTCGATGGCCGCCTGGAGGGGCTTCAATATGACGAAGCCGGCGCCTTCGCCCTGCACGAACCCGTCCGCGTCTCGGTCGAATGCCCGGCATTGCCCCGTCGGCGAGAAGATCCCGAGCCGACTGGTCGCGATGAAGAAGTCCACCGATAGTGTCAGGCTGACGCCGCCGGCAAGCGCCATTTCGCATTCGCCCGCGATCAGGCTCCGGCAGGCCTGGTGAACCGCGGCAAGGGACGAGGAGCAAGCGGTGTCGATCGTCAGGCTGGGCCCCCCGATCTGCAGCCGGTTGGCCAGGCGCGCCGCGAGCATGGAGGGGTCATTGCCGAGCAGCGACCCCCGGCCAGGCGGCATGGAGTCACTGGCGCAAAGGTCCTCGTAGCCACCTGAGCGGATTCCGATGAACGTGCCCACCGCCATGCCGGCCAGGCACCTCGGCGCGTAGCCCGCGTCCTCGAAGGCCCGCCAAGCCTCTTCCAAACCGATCCGCTGTTGAGGATCCATCAGCGCGGCATCGGCCGGCGAGATGCGGAAGAACAAGGGATCGAAACCGGCGATGTCGGAAAGAAAGGCGCCCCATTTGCTGATCGAGGCATGTTGGTTTCCCGGATCCGGGTCATAATATTCGTCGATCGACCAACGGTCCGCCGGCACTTCGGTGACGAAGCCGCACCCCGCCGCGAGATTCTGCCAAAACTCCCGGACCGTCGCCGCGCCGGGGAAGCGTCCCGACATTCCGATGACGGCGATATCGGTTCCTTGCGCCGCGCCGGCAGCCGGGGCTTTCCGGTTCACGACACCGGCGGCATTCCTTCCGCCGGCCAGCGCATCCGAGAGGGCCGTGACCGTACAGTTGTCGAAAATCGCCGACGGCCTCACCTCCCGGCCGAGGTCTTCCGTCAGCTGTCTCGCCATGGTGACGGTGCGCGCGGAATCGACCCCCATGAGCCGAAATTCCATGTCGTTTCGGATTTCCGAGACCGCCGAGCCCGTCAAATGCGCCAAAATCGAGCGGATGCGCGTCGGCAAGTCGCCGGAGGCCGCGAACGCCCGTTCCGCCCCGGGAGCCGCCGGTTCGACGCTGGCCGCCATGGCCCGCCGGTCGATCTTGCCGCTTCCGGTTTTCGGGAAAGAACGCCGGAACACGATGCCTGTCGGCACCATATGGGAGGGAAGGCGCCGGGCTATGAAGCCACGCAATTCATCGGGCGCGGCCGTCGCGCCTTTCTTGAGAATGACGAAAACGACAAGCTTGTCCCCTTCTTCGGGACAGGGTTGGGACACCGCGCAACAGGCGGAAACGGACGTGTGGTCCAGAACAACGTTCTCGACCTCCGTGGGGTCCACGCGCAACCCTCTAATCTTCAATTGGAAGTCCCGGCGCCCGATGAGCTTGATCGAGCCATCGGGCCTGTTGAACGCCAGGTCCCCCGTCTTGTAAAGCAAGGGCCCCAACGCCTTGTCCACCTCGTTTTTTATGAACCGTTCCGTATACTCCTCGGGTCGACCGAGATAGGCACGAGCGAGCGGCTCTCCGGCGACCGCGAGTTCCCCGACCATCCCGGGGCGCGCCAGTCGTCCCGTACCGTCGAGCACATAGGCCCCCAGGTTGGCGATCGGCCGACCGCCGGGAGGGGACGCATGATCGTCGGATCCCGGGCGCACGGCAGAACACCAGATGGTGTTGACCTCGGTGCAACCATAATCCTCGATCAGGGTGCAGTCCGGGAGACTTTCGCGGAAGCGTCCGTACAGCGACGGCGGAAACATCTCTCCACCCACGATGACGAACGTCAGGGACCGAAGCATCAAGCCGGCACCGGGTTGATCGATCAAGAGCGACAGGAACGACGGAAGCAGGGTCATCCGCGTAACACGATGGCGCTGAATGAATTCCGCGCAGGCGATGGGATCACGACTTGTCCCGGTCGGCATGATGACAGTCGGGACGCCGGCCAGAAGCCCGCCCAGGAGTTCCCAAATCGAGGGCATCACGACAAGCGGGCTTCGCTGGCACGCGTGTTCGCGGGCCTCGAACGGATAGGCGTCCCACATCCAGTGGAGCCGGTTCAATACCTGGCGTTGCCGGTGCACGACTCCTTTCGGGGCTCCCGTGGAGCCGGAGGTGTACATGATCAAGCAATCCGAATCGGCGCCACGGCCGCCCGCCGGATTCGGCGGCGAGACGGCGAAATCCGACCGGATATCAACACCGATGACCGTCAACTCGGGAAACAGCGAAGATATCCGGGACACGTCCTCCGGAAGGGTCAGAACACAATGGGCGCCGACATCCTTCAGGATCCGCGAGACGTAGCGGTCGGGGTAGCCGTCGTCGATCGGGACATATACGCCGCCGACCTTGATGACCGCGACCAGCCCCTGAAGGCTTTCCGGCCCCCGTCGCATGAGGCAAGCGATCGGATCACCGGCGTGAACGCCCGCGTCGGCCAACCGCTCGGCCAAGTCGTTCGCCGATGCGTTCAAGTCTTCGTAGCCAAGGCAATGGCGCTCGCCGCTGGGGCTTTCCCAGATCAAGGCGGTGTCTTCCGGCGTCTCGCGCACCTGATTTTCGAACAGGGCCTTCAACCCGCCATCAAAGTCGTAGCGTCGGCGCGGCCCCCGAGACCTCCGTTGAATTCGTCGCCGCTGGGCGGGCGTCATCCCGCCGGACGCTTCACGGGACGCCGAAAGATACGAATTGAGGTCCGCCAATTGCTTGCTTACATGAGCCGCCAATTGACGGGCCGACGACCGATGCAGCGCTGTCGCCGCGTACAAGATCTCTATGCGATGTTTGTCCTTCTCGGGCCGGTGGACCACGGCGACGTCAGCCGCGCCGCCGAGGACAACCGGCCTCAGGCATTTGTCCCGTCTTGCCTTGGTCGCCGGTTTCTCAAAAAACGCGACGGAGAATGCCTGGCCGCCGGGATCAATCAGATCCGGGGCCGCGGCTTCCCCCTCGCCGTTTCTCCGGCCCGCCGAACGGGGTCGAGGCGGTCGGCTCGCCTGTCGGGGCCGCCCCGTGGCGTTCGCGCCATCAACAAGTTTTGCAACCGTTTCGATACAGTGCCTGACCAAGGACCGGGGCGTGAAACGCAGATGCAGTTCGTTGATAGGGCTCGTATCCGGCCCATGGTTTGGGCGGCAGATCGAAAGGGAAAATTCGTCGTCTTGGCTGTATTGCCGAAGGGTCAACGCCACCGCCGCCGTAAATACGGCCTCGGGAGACACGTCACACAGCCTTGCGCAGGACTGAATTGCCGCCTGACCGATTGTGGAGAGGGCCGTACCGGACACCTTGACTGCTCTGCGTTGAGAACAATCCCTGACGCCAACCTCGACGTTATTCTCGTGGGGCTTCACCGCCATCCATAAATGCCTTGCTTCGAACAGGCACGAAGGGGCGGCGAATATGGCCGGCAAACTCCGTCAGACCGCCGGGCCGAAATCACACCATGAAACGGTTCATCGATTCACGCATCCTGGAGCACGACGACCCGTCGCCGATCGATCGCCCGATATCTGACATGAGGCACCTTGGATCAGTGCATGGCCGATCCTTATCAACGAACCGATGGCTCCGACAATCTGCGGCCCTCGGCCATATCCGCCACCCTGCATCGCGCCCTAGCGGGTATACGTGTTTTCCATTTGAACGTAGGGATCCCCCGCGGCGTCCATAGCAACACAGGCCAACAGCCATTCCTTGTCCGAGACTTTGTGCTCATAGACCTCGACAGGAACCTGATCGACACCGGCGATGGTCTCCGGAGCACCCGCTACCATGGACGCATTCCTGGGAATCGTGAGCCGGCTTTTCCATACACGCTCCCGGACCATCCCGGCGAACATCTCTCCGTCTCCCATTTTCGGATTGCAATCGCCTGTAACCGGCAACCTAGCGGACGGTGCGCCGTCAAGGGGGTCGAGGCCGTCAAAACTGTGGATGTCCATGAACACCCCCTCGTATGTGCCTTTTGCCACGTTCCACGTATACAGCAAGATCGAACTGTAGCCATTCTCAAGTTCGGACTCCATGAACATGGCCCGACCGCCCAGCATGATGCGGCTGACGGTCTTGCCATGGTTGACGATTGGATCGCCTTTGGCGCCTGTGAAAAATTTCTGGGTCAGGTTCCATTCGCCCTCGAAATCCTGAAGGCTTCTATGGCGTTCGGTAACCGGGACTTCAGCTCGTCCAGACATAATCCTCTCCTCTGGCAAATTGCGATGGTCGCATGGCCGATTGTGATTCTTCGCTCGCTACGCCAGCCATGCAGACCCGTAACGATTGCGTTGAATTGCCATTGACGGAAGAGCGGCACCTGATGCATGAGGCTCGCGTGACCACTCTTTCCGCGATTCTTAAATGCCGCCTCACTCGGCCGCCGCTTCCTGGCGACCATCGCCCTCTTCAGTCAAAAGCGTCGGCCCCGCAAGCATTCCACGCACCTTGGCGAGCGAGCGCAACTCACCCAGCGTGAGCTGCTCGTCATCGCCTCCCACCTCGTTCGGCAACCGGCGGGCAACAATAAAGGTAATCGCCGAACCCGAATGCGGTAACGCGACCCGCGCCCATCTCTGGTTGCCGAAAACGGCGCCGACCGGCGGGGCCGCGTCTTCGCCCGCGGCCCTTCGCGTCGCTTCGACCAAGGCCATTGCCTCGCTGAAATCATTTGCCCGCACCGCGATTTTGCGGAACGCAGGGGCCAACGACCGCTGATGGGCATATTCGTCAACCGCCCCCTCCAGGGTAAGCGGTTGTTGACTGTGGTAGGGCGCCGCAAACGCCTTCCCGGCTTCCCGGCAAGCGGCGACCAATTCACGCAGATGCTCGCAGCGCGAATGGAAAATTGCCCCGTCCGCCTCGCTCTCGATTGTCCGGAAAATCGCGTCGCGCGCCTGATCCGCGTCGCTTCCCGTCCCGAAATGCGCCACCCACCAAGGTATCGACGGCGCGAGCTCAGAAAAAACGTCATCCCAGAGTTCGACGGGGATGAGATCAACCCGAAACTCTATGGCGGCAACGCCGGCGCGCGTTAGGTCCAAAACATCCCGCGCAATTTCCACCTTTGACGCCCCGGACACGGTTGCCCAGACCTGATGTTCCGTTGACATCCCATTTCCCTTCCCGGTAATGCTCGTATTTTTATCATATAATAGATATTGCATCTTATACGATATATATTAAAAATCAAAGTTAATTAATCATTACACAATAAATAGATGCAATGAGCGCCCCCGAAGATGCGCAGCGATCATTGGAAATACGCTCCTGACAATGCCAAGAAACACAGCCCGTGGTTTCGAAACCCGATCGATTTCGAGCCTGAAAGGCGACTGTTTGCGCCTCGGGGGAACGCAACACGTCAAGCTCGGCTGGACCGGTGATGCCCGCTCCCCTTAGACATGCCTCGACGGATACGGTCGGCTTCGATGCACGCGAAACGTCTTCTCTCCATGGCCGCTCACTCGCTGGGTTCGACGCGGCCCTTATCGGGGTCGATGGCGGTTCATTCCCTGTTACGGGCCCTGTCATGGACGTGGTGGGCGGGTGAATGCTCTGTCGCGACGACGTCATTATCTACCATGCCTCGGTTCGCTGCCTTGAACGCCGAGAGTCCCGAGACCGCCTCATGGGGATGCTCTCCGCCGAGGAAACCGCGCGACACGATTCTTTTGTTTTCGATGACGGCAAGAGGGCCTACTTGCTTGCTCACGCCATGAAACGAACGGTTCTCGGGCACCATCTCGACGCCCCGCCCGAAAGCATACGCTTCACACGGGATCGAAACGGCAAGCCCCGCATTCAAACCGGCCTTGGCCGACCCCCACTGGCATTCAACCTGTCGCATAGCAGCGGGGTCGCCGCCATGGCCATTGCCAATTCGGCCCCTGTGGGCGTGGACATCGAGACGGCCTCGCGAAAACTGAACGCGGCCTCCTTGGCTTCCGCACTCTCGGATCAAGAGGCTGCGAGCCTCACGCCGCATGGGAGCGCTGACGAAATTAGGCGGCTATTGTCATTTTGGACCGTGCGAGAGGCCTTTTCGAAGGCAGTCGGCGTCGGCCTTTCCCTCCCCAAGAATGATGTTTGTTTTGAGGTTTCGGGCAAAAATTCAGCCAGGTTGGTCTTTCTTCACCCCCGATACGGCCCCCCCTCCAACTGGCACTTCTTCCAAAGGTGGATATCCGATCAGGCGGTTGTCGCCGGCGCCGCCAAGACATCGGATGCGCGCAAAGTGGGTTGGCACGTCTTCGATTTTGAGAACGTTTTCGGGAAGCGGTTGATCGGAGGCTAGCACCGGAGGGAAAGACCGGATTCCAACTGGGTTTCGGAAGAAGCCCTTAGCCGGCAAAAACCAAGGCTCTTATCGCCACCCTGCCCTGAGTGCGGCGCGGACATCGTCAGCTTACGCATGCCCAGAAGCGGTTGGGCGCATTTCGAAGGAGGAGCCGTCGGCGTGATGACAAAACACCGGATAAGGGCGGTTCGGAATCATCCCTTATCGCCAAGACATAGAACGGCCTTCACAAAACGCCGCGATATCACGTAAGTTCAACTTCTTATGTTCACCTTGGGGATGAGTGGTGAAGATATTGATTACCGGCGGTGCGGGCTTTATCGGCTCAGCGGTCATCCGGCATCTCTTCAAAAAAGACGCTCACCAGATCGTCAACGTGGATAAACTTACCTATGCGGCGAACTTGGCGAACCTTGCTACTGTTGCAGAAAATCCGAATTACACTTTTGTACAGGCCGATGTTTGTGACGAAGCAACGCTGAAGGCCGTTTTCGAGATCCATCAACCGACGCGGGTTGTTCATCTGGCGGCGGAATCCCATGTTGACCGCTCGATCGACAGCCCCGAGCCCTTCGTGAATACCAACATCGTCGGAACCTATCGGTTGCTGAACGCTTGTATCGCCTGGCGGGACCAACTCCCCGCCGACGAGCGAGATGATTTCCGCTTTCACCATGTATCGACGGACGAAGTGTTCGGCTCTCTTGCACTTGACGCCCCCCCTTTCCTCCCGGATGACGCCTATGATCCGCGGTCTCCCTATGCCGCGTCCAAGGCTGCTGCGGACCACCTCGTCCGCGCCTGGCACCACACCTACGGTCTGAACGTCGTCCTCAGCAACTGCTCCAACAACTACGGCCCCTATCAGTTTCCCGAAAAACTGATCCCTCTGATGATTTTGAACGGGCTCCAGGGCCGCGCCATGCCCGTCTACGGCGATGGCCGCAGTATTCGCGACTGGCTCTACGTGGATGACCACGCAGCGGCCCTGTGCCAAATCCTATTCGAAGGCACCAACGGCGAGACCTATTTTGTCGGCGGCTCGGCGGAACACAGCAATCTGGATGTGGTGGCGGCCATCTGCCGCCTCTTGGACAAAGTCCATCCACAGGGTGCCCCGGGCGGACACGAGCGGCTTATCCAGTTCGTTGAAGACAGGCCCGGCCACGACCTGCGGTATGCCATGGACTATTCCAGGACCGCGGACCGCCTGGGCTGGCGACCCTCTGTTTCCTTCGACGAAGGACTGAAGCGGACAGTCAACTGGTACATGGAGCGTCGGGACTGGTGGGTGCCCATATTGGCTCAAAGCGACCAGCCGGCACGGCAGGGCCTGGCCGCGGCTTCTGATGGCAGGGCGCGTTCATGAAGGGGATCATTATGGCCGGCGGAAAGGGCACGAGGCTACATCCCGTAACGCTGGTTGTGAACAAGCACCTGCTGCCCATCTACAACAAGCCGATGATCTTCTACCCCTTGTCGGTCCTGATGCTGGCGGGGATCCGGGAGATCCTGATCATCACCAATCCCCAGGACCAGTCCAGTTTCGACCGCTTGCTGGGGGATGGCACGCGATTGGGGGTGCGAATCCAGTATGCGCAACAGGAGAACCCAAACGGGATTCCAGAAGCTTACATGATTGGCCGCGACTTTGTCGGCGATGAAGCCTCGGCGCTGATTCTCGGAGACAACATTATTTACGGCCAGGGGTTGTCCTCGCTGCTGTCTCGCGCGGCGGGCCGGGGAACCGGTGCGACGGTGTTCGCCTCGCAGGTGTCCGATCCGGAAAATTACGGCGTGTTCGAATTCGATGAAAACGACAGGCCCATACGTGTCCTCGAAAAACCGGACAACCCCCGGTCCGACTGGGGCATCGCGGGGCTCTATTTTTTCGACAGCAATGTCTGTGATTACGCGGCCCAGCTCAAACCGTCACGAAGGGGTGAGCTGGAGATCGTCGGTCTCATCGAGGCCTATATGAAACGTGGCGATCTCTGCGTCGAGAAACTGAGGCGCGGGTTCACCTGGCTCGACACCGGGACGCCCGAAAGCCTGCTCGAAGCCTCACAATTCATAGAAACGATCGAAAAACGCCAAGGCTTGCAAATCGCCAGTTTGGAGGAAATCGCCCTACAGATGGGCTTCATCGATGCCGACCAGTTCCAGCACACCATCGCTTCTTCTCAAAACCCCGTCTATACCGCCTATCTGCAACGGGTTCTCGATGAGGATCTGACGAATTAGCAGGAACCGGTCTTCGCGGCGATACAAGAGCCGTCGGCACAGGACGATTGGCGCCGCCCATTTGTATCCCAAGAATCCAGCCGACCAGCAGCCTCTGAGCTCGTGAAAGATCACACCCTGGGCCCCGGAATTCCCTATCAGCTAAGATTGAACGGTCATGAGTCACCCGGAGATCATCACAGAAGTCCTGAGCGTTCTTTCCGCAACCATCAACTGCACCTTGAATGAGGACAGCTCCAGGAAGAACACGCCCCAATGGGATTCACTGAAACATATCGAAGTGATTTTTGCCCTAGAGGACGAACTGAACGTTCACTTCAGTGAAGACGCCATTGGGAATCTCGATAGTGTCGCTAAAATCGTCGCCGCAGTGGAATCACTCCATGCGGCATGACCTCGCCATTCAGGGCAAGACCTGCCGCCTACGCCCTATCACCGACGCCGACGCCGCCTTGGTCTTGGAACTTCGCGGAGACCCGAGGCTAAACCGGTTTCTACACACGACCTCGTCCAATTTGGAGGACCAACTTTCCTGGTTTGCCGAATACTACGAACGGCCGGGAGACTATTACTTTGTCGTGGAACGGCTGGCCGGGGGGGCGCCAGAAGGGGTCATCTCCATCTATAATGTCGACCCCGAAGCCCGTACCGGCGAATGGGGCCGTTGGGTCTTGCGTCCCAGTTCCCTGGCCGCCGTCGAAAGTGCCTGGCTCATCTACCGATGCGCCTTCGAGCTTCTTGGTCTTGAGGAAGCGTACTGTCGCACCAATGCGGAGAATGAATCGGTCGTTTCGTTTCACGATTCCTGTGAAATCGTTCGGAGAACCCGGTTGCCGGACTATTTCTCGATCGATGGCCGAACCCTTGACGCGATCGAACACCGGGTCGACAGAGCCGACTGGCGAGACTTGGCGCCGCGTCTTGAACGGATGGTAGCGTTGATTGCCGGGAGAATGCGGCATGGCTAACCCTGGTCCCCAGCCGGCCGAAGTGCCCGATGAATTCACATTCCATCACGCGGGTTTCGCGAGCCCGTCGCTCGCGCGCGACGGCCAGTTCTTCCAGATGCTGGGGTACATCCAAGAGGGACCGGATTTTAGCGACCCAGGGCAGGGAATTGCCGGCCGCTTCCTGATCGGTCCGGGGCCCCGCCTGGAACTCCTGGAAAACCTGCCCGGCTCGGACACCTTGTCACCTTGGTTGGGCGCGGGCGGCAGGATCTATCACTTCGCCTATCTGGTCCCTGAACTGGAATCCGCCATGACCTGGGCGCGCGAGAACCGGGGAAAGATGATCGTGCCCCCCCGCCCAGCCGTGGCCTTTGACGGGCGTCACATATGCTTCTTTGCGTTTCGAGAAGGCATGGTTCTTGAGTTTGTCGAGGCCGGCTCCAACGGCTAGAGCCTGTCAACGCGTTACAGCTTTTCAAGTTCTCCCGCGCATCATACCGGCAGCGTCGAAAACATGGCCGACATCTTTCAGGAACCGAAAAACCTCGAATTCAAAACGGGCTTGATGACGGATGGGTTGGATTCCGTTTGCGCCAAGTACGTGCGCCGGCGCGCCATGCAGCCATCTGGTTTCATCAAAGAAAAACGGCGGCTCGGTTCTTGGGCTGAAGGCTCTTGCGAGCCAACTTTTGGATCAATCCGATTTGATCAAGACGATATGCGTCGTTTCCGGAAAAGAAGCGCGTTTCACGCCGTCGGTTCGGCTGCAAAATTCGTCCACGGCCTGTGATACCCCCCGGAAAGGTTTGGTTTCACCCTTCGGTAACTGGACGCACCGGTCGACGTAGTCGTGAAAAACCATCAGACCGTTCGGGACGACCCTCGGCCACAAAGCCTCGATCGCGTCCCGGGAGGCGTCGTATAGGTCCGCATCGAAATAGGCCAAGGCAAAGGCTTTCTCCTGGACGGCCTCCAGGGTTTCGCTGAAGTACCCCTTGTGAAGGATGACGTTTTCGAAATCAGAGAATCGTCTTTCGACATCGCTGAAAGAGACATCCCGAAAGTCGTCCAGGGGGCGATGGGAATCGGCCGCGCCGTCATCGGGTGAAAAGCCGGAAAAACTGTCGAACAGATGAAACGTTCTGGCCCTCAGAACGTCAGGACATTCCTCTAGAATAGTGAGCGCGTTGCTCCCCTGGTAAACCCCCAGTTCGGCGACATCGCCTTCGATTCCGAGGTCCCGGCAATGTCTCAATAGTTCTGCAATGAGGAAGGTACCGAGAGCGCCGGTCCTGTTGTCAGCCTCCGTGGTTTGTTGCGACAAATGAACGCGGTCAAACAGTTCTCTGTCCAGGTCCCTGCATAGGAATTCACGCGCCCGTTCCGCGAGGCTGGCGAAGCAGAAGCGATCGTAGTCGATCAGGTTTTCCCCGTAGATATATCCCCGCGGTCGCAAACGGGCGAAGATTTTTTGAACGGACTGACTTTGAAAGGCGAGAACGACGACCACTGTCTCTGCCGGATCAAGTGCCTCCAGAGCGGAAACGGGCAGGACCGGAACGCCATCCAGGGAGACGGTGCCGGCGTTCTCCGCGCGATCGCTGACCAAGAACCGAGGGCGGTGCCGGCCGCTCACCAATGCCTGATGCGCGGCCAGACCGGCGCCATATCCGACGATGGTTTTGCCCGCCGGAAGGTCGACCGTCCCTGATTGCCAGAGATTACTCATGGCCCGAAGGCGCCTTGATGCTTTTCCGGGTGTCGCCCAGAACGCAGGCCCCGTCCAAGACTGAGAACTTCCACCCATGCCCCGGACAGGTAATGATCCCCTGCTCGTCGGGCTCAAGGCCGACAAGAGAGAGACCTTGATGGGGACAATGGCTCAGAATTCGGCAAGGCTTCCCCTTATGGAGCACCGTGTGCTCCTGGTTGGGGGCGAGCCGGGACTCCGCATCGAGACCGCGCAGCAAGTCCGGATCATGCATGGACTTAAGAAGCTGCAGGAAATCTATGGAGAACCCACGCTCTGACTGGTCGACCGTGAACGACCTGCTGAAGTTGATTTCATCGAAACAGTACGTATTTTTCAAAAACCCGTCCCAGATGGCGCTGTCGAGGAGAAGCGAGAAGTGCTCATGGTCACCCGACGGGATTTCATCGCTCGGATGTATCTCAACGGTCCATTTGGGCGGCGGGGCACGGAAGTCGAGAGCAAAACAGCAGTCAAGATCCGGAAACCGGACATTGAACCTGAAATCAAACTTCCGGAAGGTTTCCGGGCATAGGTTTGCCGCTTCCACAAATCGCCCGAGATGCAGCGCGGCGAAAGGAGCCCGACTATCGATTGTCGGCAGGTCCCGCGATGGCACGAAAGAGCCGGGCTCGGTCTCCATGCCGATATCGTCCATCCAGATGCGGCATGCCCGCTCGTCCGGCATTGGGGAGGCATGAAACGACGCCACGCCCTCGGTCAGGTCCAGCCCGTCGCCAGGCAGGAGCATCTCGACCCGAGTGTCGGGCACTGCATCGTTCAAGGCGTCTTTCACCCCTTGGAAGTCATAGGGCCCACCGGCGGCGAACTGCTCGCCCAGGCCTTGAAGCGGACCGCCTGGAGGCCTGATCAGAACCGGGCCGGCGCCGGGGATCGCATATTGCGCATTGAGGCCCTCAACATGGACACAGAACCGAAGGCGTGCGGCTTCCCCCCGTTCCACCGTCACCCGAGCCTTCTTGTCGGCATCCCAGTTCATCACATGTGGAAACGAGGACGGGTCCGAATGCTGACCAAAGAACACGTCGATCCGCTTGGCGATGTTCGCCCGAAAGGTTTCGAAAGTTTCCTCGTCCAGGGACGTGTCTCCGTTGTGAAAGAACGAACCATCTTTTGACTGCACGAAGAGGGACGCATGTTCCGTCCGTTCCGGCTTTTCCAACAACATGACGACCCTTGTCTGCTCATCTAGGTCGGCGGCCTCCATGTGCCCCAATTCGATGAATGATTTGAAGCCGAGGTCTTCGAACCCTGCGCGCATGGACGTGCCGGGAAAGGAAGGCAGAATGACACATGCATCCTTGTCGACGCTGGAGAGGAACACGGGATCGAAGTGATCCCCATGCATATGCGAGCACCAAACATGGGTCGGCGACCGTAAGTCAGTGAGGTTCGTGAAAACTCCCCTGTTACTCGGCCACTGACGCCAGGTTCCCAGAAAAGGGCGGTAGTCAGGACCCCATGGATCCAAGAGCAGACGAATGTCACCGCAAACGACCTGGAACCCGGCGTGACCGAGGAAGTCAATCTTCATCCCGGTTCAGGAAATCGATCGCCGAAATGACGTCTTCGGGATCGACCTCTCCCTCCCATTCTTGACGCGGGACGCTCGCTTGGGGACTGACCCGGCAGGCGACGGAACAATAGGGCAAGCCAAGCAAATGAAACATGTAAAAGTAGTAGCCCCCGGGTTCGCCGTCATAGAACAGCGGGATGATCTTCGTGCCTTGCCTGCAATGGACGGCATTCGCGAAAGCCCCGCCGTTGAAACCGACAATCACGTCGGCGCCGGCAAAAAGGTTTGCCTGGTCTTCAATGCTCAACGTCTCCGGCGCGATGACCTCGAACCCCTCTTCCGTCAGCCGTTCAACAAGCGCTTGCTCGTTCAACAGGACTTTCAGGCTCTGGTTCTTGCGCAAGATGTAGATCTTTCTTCCTTGTGAGCCGTTGTTCCGCGGAAGGTCCGGTCCGCGTGACTTGAGAAATTCCAGGGAAAGTTTCGAGAAATACACGAAGTTGGACAAGACGGGATAATAGACCTTTTCCAATTCCTTGATCGGCCTGGCGCATATGTGGACCAGAGCTTCATCAATGCCGTAAAACGCCAGGAGTTGTTTCTGCCATCCGGTTAGATCGTGGGAAAACACGAACTTGTAGTCCTGACCGGACAGTTGTTCCGCCGCATATAGAACGCGCGGCATAACGCCCAGGTAAAAGTGGGCAAAATTATGGGTTTCACTGAAATCGATCGGAACGCAGAGGCCGGGTATTTTCTCAACCGCTTCCGGCTCATGCAGGGACAGGACGACGTGCCCGCCGGCGAGGCAATAGATCCCGTCAAGCTGCAGCCCCTGCGTGGAGTTCAGCATGGTCATCTCGTCCGTGAAACGCGGCATGGAGTCGCTTAGGACGGCATCATCAACAAGGAGAACTCCGTCGCGGTTTAGGACGGTTACGGGTTCCTCGCGGCGAAATTCCCCACATTGTGGAACCTTGGCAGGCAGATGGAAGATGTGGTTCTTTCCCAGGTAGATGCAGGAAACCTCAAACCGGATGTCCTCCGCAGGTGCGAATTGCCGGTACTCCGGCAACGCCGCTGCCTCTTTCAGTGGGTAGGCTGCCGGTAATGCGGGGGCTTGAAAGTAATCCCGCAGGTTGGTGACGGCGCCTTCAAGGTCTCCTTGCCGCAAGGGCAGGTAGCACCGGAAGAAGATCACCGAATAGGAGCACAACTGGTCCACAGTGAGCGTGCCGATGAATTTGCCGATCAGATCGAAACGCCCGAAATAGGCCGCCATGACAAGAAACGCGTCCCGCAGCACTTCGTGGCCTTTGATGGCCTCCATGTTTTCTTCCAGGAACGCGAACAAGGGTGCGATGTCGGTATCGAAATCGAGGTCAAGTTGTCCGGGGGCGCCGAAAAGTGATGGCCGAAAGCCCAAGACCTCCCGCGCCCGGTACTCGGCCCGGTAAAACCCGAAGATGCAGAGTTTGGCGACGACAAAAACCGTCGCGTCCATGCTGCAACCGCGCTTATAGGCCCCGATAAGGACGTCGAGCGCGGTCTTCGAGAGGCCAATACTGGCCAATTCGATACCGGTTGCGACGAGTTCCTTGTCCGGACACTCCATGACGTCATTGAACCACTGTTCAATCCGCTGGGAGTCCCGCGTTTTTAGAATCTCTAGAAAATGTTCCGCTTGGCCCATGCTCAAGTCTGTCGCGACTGCACCTATGGGGAGCGTATGGCCCCGCGTACCTTGAAAATCAGCGCGAAGCGTGGTGCGATTGGCCGGAACTAATGCCCCCCATGCAAGGTGGCCAATGCGTGTCTCCCGATAGCATGACTGCACATTGTAAACATATACTAAATTGCCTTGTCGAAAGGTGATCGGACCGCAGACATAGATACTGAACTCATCATGGAGATTTCTCCGGAAGACCCAGCTCTCATAGGCTTCCAGACAATCGAGTCCCGAGGGGCGAGAATTGGTGTTGTCGAGGCCTCGAAACACACAGGCTTCGACATTCGCCGCGTCTACTATCTGTACGGCCTCGATGCCGACGACCGCCGCGGCGGCCATTGCCACAAAGCCCAGAGGCAGTTCTTTGTCTGCTTACAGGGGACGGTCCGCATTCGAATCGAGAACCTGAACGGGGAACACCTGTTTCACCTCAAGAACGAACAGCAGGGCGTCTTGGTGCCCGCCGGCTGTTGGCGCGATCTGGACGAATTCACGGACGACACCATCGTCGCTGTCTTCTCGTCCCATGAGTACGACGAGGACGACTACATAAGAGACTACGAGGAATTCCGGACTTGGTTGACGGACGCCCGGCCGGACGACGGAATTCCCTATCTTCCCTTGGAGCGGCCCTACCGGGACTTGGAGTTGCCGATCATGCGCGCCATGAACGAGGTTGCGCGATCCGGGCATTACATCGGCGGTCCCGTCGTCGAAACCTTCGAGACGGCCTTCGCGGATTATTGCGGCGTCGAACATGGGGTCGGCTGCGGCAATGGCCTGGACGCTATTGCCCTGACGCTTCAGGCTTGGGATATCGGTGCCGGCGATGAGGTGGTTCTTCCAACCAACTCATTTTCCGCGACGGCTTTGGCGGTCGACAAGGTTGGCGCGACACCGGTCCTTGTCGACCCGGAACCTGGAACACTCCTGCTTTCGCGCGACAACCTGGTCAAGGCGATCACACCAAGGACCCGCGCCGTCATTCCCGTGCACCTGTTCGGCCATCCCGTCGATGTGCCCGCGCTCATGGCGTTGGCCGGGGCACACGGCTTGAAGGTCCTGGAAGATGCCTGTCAGGCCCACGGCGCGGCCTATGCGGGAACTCGCGCGGGCGCTCTCGGCCATGCCGCAGCGTTCAGCTTCTATCCGACCAAGAACCTAGGTGGCATGGGGGACGGCGGCATGGTCGTCACGCGCGACGTGAACCTTGCGGACAAGGTCCGCGCGCTTGGGAATTACGGATCGCGAGAGAAGTACCGTCATGAACATAGGGGCAACAACTCGCGCTTGGACCCATTGCAGGCCGCCGTGCTTCAGGAGAAATTGCCCCACCTCGAATCCTGGAACGCGCGGCGCCGGAAATTGGCGGAAACCTATCTGCGCGGATTGGAAGCCCTCCCGGGCTTGGAGCTGCCAAAGGTCCCTTCGGGTGCCGGCACGTTCTCGGCCTGGCATGTGTTTCCCGTCCGGATACTTGACGGACGGCGCCACCACTGCATGCATTGGCTAAAATCGAAGGGGATCGAGACGAACATCCACTATCCTGTCCCGATCCACCGGCAGCCGATCTATCAAGAAAGGTACGGCGGCAAGAACCGATTTCATATCGCTGATCAGGCGGCCTCGGAACTCTTGTCACTGCCGATGCACCCCTACCTGCGCCGCGATGAAATCATGCGGGTGATTGCAGAACTCAGTGCCAGCTTGAAATAGGGTGCCGGTCTTCTTCCGTAGAGAGGCAGAACCAAGAGGCGACCTGTCCCCATTGACTGGTCCATTTTGAATGTCAGTGCATCATCGGTTCTCGCTCCATGGTGATGATTTCTTTAGAGCGTATATTTTTCTCAAAAAACTCTTTTTACCTGTTTTTCAATTACGATTCTAATTCCGTTTTCTCGGATGCGTTTTCCCGTTTCCCGCCTGAGGTTCCCCCCGGCCCGCACGCAGCGATGCGGGGGCCGACAGATGCCAATCACTGCGTCGGCACTTGGCGGAACCGCCAGTTCTGATCTTGGCGGCCGGTCTTGCCGGCGCAGTTGCCCAGTGAAACATCGGCGTTCGTCGTCCCATGCCGCAACGTGCCGTCGCCATAAGCGGTGAACAGCGTCTCCCTGGACCCGCAGGCGGCCAATCGCACCCGGCTACCTTGCCCGGCGCGCGCAGGCGCGATGCATAAGTTCAGGATGGAGCAACCATCGTCCGCGCTGCACCAATAGCCGCCGATATGGCTAGAAAAGGGAGCGTCTACTTTTGGCCTTTGGCTGGCCCACAATCGCCGCTCCCTGATCCGAAGACCATAAACATAAGTAATTCAGTTTATTAAATGATTTTAATGTCCGGATTGACGAAAGGGGGGCGTATAATTTCATCATTCAGTCTCGCTGGCGCGGGAACGGGACATCAAGCCGAATTGTCCTTAAGCGGGACAAAAAAGAACCGACCGATGAAAATCGTCAAGGCCGATACCATTTTGATCTCGATTCCCTTCGACGCGGGCGGTATTCCCCCCTGGAGTTTCGGCGGCAAGCCCAAGCTTGCGTTCGATACCCTGCTGGTCCGCCTCGAAACCGAAGACGGCCACGTGGGCTGGGGAGAAGCCTTTTCGCGAAACGAAGACCGGTCTCTCGCCATGATGATCGAGACGCGGGTTCTTCCCCTGGTGGTCGGCCGCGACGCCCGTGAGATCGCGAAGATCAAACACGACCTTGAATTCAACCTTCAGAACTTCGGGCGCATCGGACCCATCATGTACGGCATTTCCGCCGTCGATACGGCGCTTTGGGACATCGCGGGCAAGGCCGCCGGCCGGCCGCTTGTCGACCTATTGGGCGGGGCGTTCACGAATACGCTCGACGTCTATGCCAGTCTGATGTGCTACCACAACATCGACGACGTCACGGCGGCCGTCGGCCGATGCCTGGAGCGCGGCTACCGCCACATCAAGCTACATGAAGTGGGCGAACCTGAAATCCGCGCCGCCTGCGCCGCCGCGGGCGACGCCGAAGTGACCCTGGACACCAACTGCCCTTGGCCGGTCGAAGAGGCCATGGACATGGACGCCCGGCTGGCCGATCTCGGCCTCGCCTGGTTCGAGGAACCGGTCTGGCCGCCGGAAAACTACCGCGGTCTCGCCCGGGTCCGGGCACAGGGCAACCATCCCATCGCCGCCGGTGAAAACCAGGGAGGCCTGCACGATTTCATGGCGATGATCGACGCCGGCGCCATCGACATCGCGCAACCCGATGTGGCAAAAACCGGCGGCGTCACCGAACTGATGAAGATCGCGGCCTTGTGCGAGGGCGCGGGCATTCGGTTCGTCCCCCATTGCGCGCTGTTCGGGCCGGGCCAGGTCGCGACCATGCACATCAACGCCGCGCGGCGGACAACGCCGATCCTGGAGCGGCTGTTTTGCGATTTCGAGGCCGAGCTTTATGACGGCGCGACCTTGCCGGTCGACGGCAAAATCAAGCTGCCCACCGGCCCGGGTCTCGGGCTCGACCCCGATCCGGACGTGATTGCCGACTATCGCGTCGATTGAGGCCGACCCGGAAGGGTGTTAGAGCATGTCACGCTCTAGTTCCAACCGGACTGGCGGTTGAATTGCTCGATCCTTTCATCCCAACCTTGGGCATAGTCGACCAGTCCATTCCAGAAGTCCTGGCTTCGACGCGTCTCGAACGCATCGAGACCGACCCCTTGCTGTTCAACCCAAGTGTAATAGCCGAGGTTGAAAACACGATCGCGGCCGGCCTTGTTTAATTCAAGAAGATGATCCGTTCCCAGTCCAAGAATATGGCGCCCGAAGGTCTCGGCGGCGGCGATCTCATCGAATCGTCCGTCGAAATACTTCTCGGACGCTTTATCAAGTTCGGTCTCATAGAGCTCGGCGCCATCGGTGGCCACGGTGATGATCGCGTCGCGCGCGCCGAGCCCGAGATACCTGGCCAGCTTGGCCGCCGAAAGGGCGTTGGCGATGCCGGACAGGCCCATATCTCTCAGATCCCGCACCAAATCCTCGGAAAGGCCCCGGCGACCGACCAGGTAAGACATGCCCGTATCCGTGTTGAACAGCATGTTCAGCATATCGGGCCCGGCATCCGATACACCGGCGACGAAATCCATGTTCATGACATTCTGAATAAGCGGAACGTGCTTGTCGCCGATGCCTTGGATGTTGTGTTCGCCGAAACCGTTGTAGAGCATGGTCGGGCATTCAAGGGCCTCGACGGCACAGATGCGACTGCCGTGTCTTTCCTTCAGGTAATCGCCCGCGGCCAGGGTGCCGGCGGAACCCGTTCCCGCGACGTAAGCGGCCAAGTCCAAGGGGCCGTCACCCTTGACGGCGCGGAAGACGGTTTCCAGCGCCGGGCCCGTCACCAGCCGATGGGCCAGGTAATTCCCGAATTCGCTGAACTGATTGAGGATTACGTTCGACCGGTCGCGCGCCAGCTCGGCGCAGGCGTCATAGATTTCCTTCACGTTGCTCTCGGTGCCCGGCGTCCGAACGATGTCGGCGGGATCGGCGACCCATTCGCTGAGCCAGTCAAACCGTTCCCGGCTCATGCCCTCGGGCAGGACGGCCACCCCGCGGCACCCCAGGATTTTTGAAATCGCCACGCCCCCGCGACAGTAATTTCCCGTTGACGGCCAGACGGCGCGGTTGGCTTCGGGATCGAACCGTCCGCTCATCAGTTTCGGGATCAAACAGCCGTATGCCGCCAGAACCTTGTGCGCGCGGATCATCGGAAACCTGGCCCCCAGCACGACGATGATCTTCGCCTCCGTTCCGGTCAACTCGGGCGGCAGGACCAAATGCGCCGGCACATCAACGCGTCCCCGTCGGTCGGCATCGTTGAACCAATGGACACGGAACAGGTTCATGGGATCGGCGGCGTCCGGATCGATGTCCGCCAGGGTTTCGTCGAACCCGGCCAACAGCCCCGGCGGATTCGCCAGTTCGGACATGCGCGGCAGCCGGACCTTGAGGTCGCGAAAATGGGCGACGGCGCGGTCGTATACGGCCTCGTCAATCACTTCCGTCGTCAACTCGTCAAACATCTTCGTTTCCATTCGTTGATCGCTACGCTCAAAGGAACGGCATGAACCGTCCGGTTTTCGGCTGTCAGCGCTCCGTTTCCTCAATAAGGGCCTGGTAGGCAAACAGGATGGGCAGACCGCCGGTGTGAAGCATCATGAGCCCATCGGGGGGCCGGTCATCACCGGCAAGCCGCCGAACCATTCCCGCCACCAACCTGCCCGTGTAGACCGGGTCAACCAGAATGCCCTCGGTCCGCGCGATCAATCGAACGGCGTCCAGAACGTCATCGTTGTGCTGTCCATAGCCGGGGGCCAGCACGGCGTCGGTCAGATGAATGTCCCCGGCCCCGACCAAGGGCGGCAGGCCGAGCATGTCCGACAGGCGGCCGGCCAAATCGATCAATCGGCGGGCCTGTACGGCGGCCGGCCGACGGACGCAGACGCCAGTGACGCGCATGTCCCGGCCAAGCGCCCGCAACCCGAACAGCAATCCGATATGCGTCAGGCCGCTGCCGGACGTCAGGATGGTTTCGTCGATCCGCAGGTTTGCGTCATCGATTTGCCGGCAGATCTCGCGTGCCGCCAATACGTAACCCAAGGCCCCCAACGGCGGGTTGTCGGGCCCCAGTGGAATAACATAGGGAGAGGCACCCTTTTTCCGCAGGTCTTCGGCGATCTCATGCAACCGGTTGTCGGCGCCCTCCTCGTCCTCGCCGTCCGGATAGGTATGAATCGTCGCGCCGAACAGTTTTCCCAAGAGAACATTGCCCGAAGTCCTGTAGACGGCATCGACATCGGGCACCCGTTCTTCGAGTTGAATATGACAGGCCATGCCCATTCGGCGGGCGGCGGCGGCGGCCATGCAGGCGTAATTGGATTGGACCGATCCGGTAATCAAGACGGTGTCGGCTTTTTTCTTCCGTGCCTGCCCGAAATAGAATTCCAGCAACCGTGCTTTGTTGCCACCCATTGCCAGGCCCGAGCAGTCATCCCGTTTCATATGAATTTCCGGGCCGCCGAGTTTTTCGCTTAACCTCGGAAGCGCGTCGATCGGCGTCGGCGTCCGGGCAAGCCGCTCCCGGGGGAACGCGTCAATGCGGCCGAATGATTTATCCATGAGATCGGCGCCTAAACGACATCGGGCCTTTGACCGGACAATTCAGACCTGCGGGCTTTGGTGGCGTCTTCATCGATGATGAATTTTTCTTCCCCGTTGGCGGATGGGTCGTCGGCCTGCTTAAAGACGACGCCGTAGACATTCGTCGCCCGCTCGGCCGTTTCCCAGCCTTCCAACATGTCCTTGCGCACGCGTTCCGGGTCCCGTTCAAGAGGATCGCCATAGCCGCCACCGGATGAGTCGTCGCCGCGCAACCACTCCCCCGGCTTGACCAGGACCGTCGTCACGTTGGGCAGCTTGACCTCGGTCCCGTCCGCCTTGATATGGTGGGACGCGCCGGGACGGCCGTCGTGCCCCCCGGCGACACCCCGCGCCGGGTGAACCTGCCCGTCACAGGGGATAACGGCGGTGATATCATCGAACCTGGGCCCGTAGATGACCTGTTGGTTGGGCGCGCCGCGGTATTTTCCGGCACCGCCGGACCCTGGAACCAGGCGCATGGACTTGATATGGATGGGGTACTTCAATTCGTCCACTTCGACGGAATCCCGATACATCAGGCCGGCGATGACCGGGATCGCGAAGGTGACCCAGCCGTCGGCCTTGGGCCCGGCCGGGCCGCCGTTCGTGGTTGCCATCAATCGGTTGACATAGCGCCCGTCGCGCCGCCGGTCGTGGCCCGAAACAACCGCCATGCCGACCCCCAGGCCGCAACCGCCCTCGGCCAAACCGGCCCCTTCCTCCAGCCCCGCGAACGCGCTTTGCGTCATGTTGACGAGACGGTCGGCGATGTTGGTCGTCGACACGGAGCAGGAATGGGGGAACTTCGGCGCGCCGAGAACGCAGTTCTCGCCGAACCTGATCTTCACCGGCCGGAAGGCGCCGGAATTATGGGGGATGGATTCCTGAATGCAGTTGAAAATGCCGTTCATCACGCCCGACGTGGCCGAGGCTTCCGACAGGTTCAGGCCGCAGGGGACACTTTCCGGGTTGTCGGAAAGATCGACCTC
>JANQIJ010000323.1 GCA_028282185.1 Rhodospirillales bacterium | reverse complement strand
GGCCGTCGGCCACATCTGCGGCCTGTTCACGCCTAAGGAATGTTGGAACTACTTCAAGGCAACAGGATGCATTGCAGATTAATCGCCCGATGCTCTAATCTGCGAAAGCTAGGTTTTGAGGCGTATCCATGGGGATTGGCCGCGGCATGGGACTGGGGAGTCCCGTGGGTTTCCCGACGGCAGCCGTCTGAGGCCGCCTTGGGCCGACAACTGGGGTGAACATGGCAAGTATGCCCGATACGATCACGGCGGAGTGGGGCGTTTCCGGCGGCTCTGCCGGCATCGGGTTCCGCATCGCTTGCGGCGCCCTTCTGGGCGTCCTCGGTCTTGCCTTGCCGGTGGTCGCGATCCAGTTGTTCGACAGGGTACTGACGACCGGACAATTGGCGCCCGTCGTGATGATTGGTGGTGCCGCCGTGATTGCCACGGGATTGGCCCTCATCGTTCAGACCGCCCTCGACCGCGTCATGGAAACTGACCGCCAAACGGCGGGCGGCGCGGATCTGTTGGCGCGGCTTAACACGCCTGGCATCGTGCTCGGTCAATTGCCGATCAGGGGAGATTTGCCGACCGCGCCGGCGGCGGGAAGCTTCGCGGTCTTGGTGGCGATGCTGAGCGTCCAGGTTCTCGGTGCCGCGTTTTTAACCGGTATCCTGGCCGCCGTTTCGATCGTATTCGCGTGCCTGGCTTTCATCGGTGCCGCCGTGCTCGGCCGGCAGCCGGCGCCGGACGACCCGAGGGCTGAGCACGCCCCCGTCGTGCCTGCCCCCTTGATCGGAGCGGCGTTAGGTTCATTGTGGACTATCAAGATATTAGGCGCAGAGCTACCGATCATTCGCAGAATCGAGGCAGAAGCTGCCGCGCGGGCGGCAGCAAACCCCGCCCCCGGTTTGACGCGGTATGCATCCCTCCGCACCCTCATGTCCCGCCTGGCGTTCATCGCCGGAGTGACGGTCGGCTCTGTGTTGACGATCTATCAGGTCGTGACCATCGGGCAAATGGTTGCGGGCACGGTGCTGGCGGTGATGATCGTCGATCTGGCCTTCCGGGCGGGAGATGGCTGGCGGCACCGCGTCACGGCGCCGCCCAGGGCAACGCCTGCGGTTGACGCGACCTTGCCGCCGCTGCCCTTGATCACGGGCAACGTCTTGGTCAACGGCGTCACCCATGAAACGCCACCTTACACGCGGGGCGGGATTTCCCGGTTTCACTTCGACACTCTGACCCTGTCGATTGACCATGGCGAGTGCATCCGCGTGGTTTCCGAGGACCGTCATCGGATCTCGGCGTTCTTGCGCCTCGTCGCGGGGCTGGACCAGCCGATCACGGGGCAGGTGCTGATCGACGGCCATGTTCTGCGCGACCACCGGGTCGACAGTTTCGCCCGTCAAATTGCCTATGTTCCGTCCGCGGCCGCCATTTGGCCGGGCACGGTATTGGAAAATCTGTCGGCGCTCGACCCGGAACGCCGGGCGGACGCCGCCGGCGCGGCCCGGCTGCTCGGCTTGGATCGGGCGCTGGCCCATCTCCCGGACGGTTTGGACAGTTCATTGCCGGCAAGCGCCGCCGGCTATCCCGCCGGATTTCGCCAGCACCTTGGCCTTGCGCGGGCGATGGCGGCAAAACCCAAGATTTTGTTGCTTGATTTCGCGACCGAAGACCTGGACAGCCGCGATTTTCGCCATGTCACGGATGTCTTGGGGCGATTGAAGGGGCGGGTAACCGTGATCTTCGCATCGACGCAGATCGGCATGACCTCGCTTGCCGATCGGGAGATCGATTTGGACGATCCGTCCAAGACGGTCAATGGTCCGGAGAGGGCTGGCGAGACGCCGGGCGACCGGGCGTCCGATGAGGCTTCGGGCAATTCGGCCAATCGTGGTGAGGAAGACTAGAATGGCTGGCACGCTCCCGAGGTTTGAGGCGGATATCGCCCGTTTCGAACGGGCCGAAGCCCTGAGCGCACGGCGGGAATCCTCAACCGAAGGGTCCTTGGGTTTTCCGGAGCCGGTGGGTGAACGACCGCGCTTGCGCATCGCCCACCACGAAGGATTGGATCCGGGGGCGGTTATGCCGCCGCCGGGACACGACCTAAGCTTGGAAACGGCGGTCGATACGGTGCCCGACCCCGAGGCGTCTTCGCCGGCCGACCCGGCGGAACTGGCCGAATCGCTGTCGGAAAGCGTCCCGGTTCCGGACGATTGGCGGATGGTCGCGCAGCAGGCTGGCGGCACGCCCCTGGCCCATTGCCTTCGTGCCATGCTCGACAGCATGGGATGGGTGGGCGGCGCCCGCCAGGTTGCGGAGGCTCTGCCGCGCCGTGACGGGCCGCTGATGGTCGGTGACGTGGCCGGCGTTTTCGATCGTTTGGGGTTTACCGTGGAACGTTTTCGGGCCCGCCTTTGGGAACTGGGACCCGGAGACCTGCCGGCCCTGTTCGTTACCGCGGAAGGTGACGCCATGGTGCTGCGCGCTCATGATCAAGGGGGCTTCGCCGCCTTCGATGGGGCAACGCAGACCCTTCGTCCGATGCAACGCAATCTCACCAGCGGCGAGGTATTCCGCCTGGTTGCCCGGCCGGCTGCTGGCGCCCGACCGGACGAGGGCGCCAAGGACGGTGTCGACCTGCCGATCGCGGCCGATTTCTGGGACGTTATTCGGCCTCGGCGCTGGGCGCTTGGTGTTTTGACGACCCTGCAAGCCGTTTCGGCGGCGGCGGTGATCTGGGTGATTACCATCGCCTTGGATCATGCGATTCCATCGGCGTCTTTGCCGATCCTTTTGTTCTATGGCGGTGTTGTCCTGATTTGCGCCTTCGCGGAGGTTGGGTTCAAGGCATGGCGGGATCGCATCGCCCTTGACTGCTTCGTCGGCGTTAGGGGACAGCTCGATCGCTGGGGCATCGCGCAGGTATTCGCCCTGCCGGCTGCTGCCCTGTTGCGGACCCGGGAGGGTGCTCGGCGGATGCGTCAGGCCGAGGTAGAAAGTCTGGCCAGCGCTGAGATGGCGCCGCGGCTGATGGCCCGCCTTGATCTCGGTTTCGCCACCGGCCTGGGCCTTGTGATGGTCATGTTCGCTGGTTGGTTGGTTTTGATCCCGGCGGTCGCGGCAGGGCTTATGCTGTTTGTCGGCTACGCCCTCGCTGGTTCCCTACGCCGTTCAGTGCAGCGTTGGTCGCGGGCGGCGGATGACGTCGCCGACATTTGGTTTGAAGGTGCGAAATCCGACGATAGCTTGAAAAACGCTGCCGCCCATGCCCGGTTTTTCAAACCACTTTCCCGGCGTATCGGAGAAACAATGGACGGTGCCCGATCGGCCCTGTTCCTCGGGCAGGCCAGCCGCTCTGCGGCCCGGGCCTTCACCGTCGCCGGCGCGATTGCCAGCGGTCTCGCTGCCGCCTGGCTGGCTTTGGTCGGGACGCTCAGCACGGGGGAGGTCGCGGCGCTGTTGGTCTTCACTTGGTGGGTCTTGCGCGCGGCCGTCGGCGGGCTGGCGCCCGACGCCGGGGACGGACAGCGTGCCCTGCGCCAGGAACAAGTGCGGTCCTTGGCGAGGCTGGCAAAGGAACGGCCCATTGACGAGCCGCCGCCGCCGTCATTGACGTTGACCGGGCATGTTGATGTGACAGGTCTGTCAACGGCCCATCCCGATGGCGTCGAGGCGTCGCTCGATGGCATCGCCTTCCATGCCCGACCCGGCGAGGTCGTGGTTCTGGTTGGCGATTATCGCTCTGGGAAGTCCAGCATGCTGCGTATTCTCGCGGGGATGGCTCAGGCAGATGGCGGCAACGCCCGGTTGGACGGCACGGACGTGCGGGCGTTCGATCCGTTGCAGCTGCGTCAGGCCGTCTCTTATGTACCTGAACAGCCCGATTTTTTGCCCCTGAGCCTGGGGGAGAATCTTAGGCTCGCGGATCCCTTGGCCGACGAGGCGTCAATGCAACAGGCCTGCCATCGGGCCGGCGTCATGGAGCAGGTTCGCGTGTTGGAAGCGGGTGCCGGCGCCAACCGCAAGTTCGGTTTGGCCGTAGAAACGGCCGACTTGACGGTCGAGCCCGCGCCCGGATTCTTCAAGAAGTTGGCCCTGGCCCGTGGTTACATCCGGCCCACGGCGCTCTACCTCCTGGATGGCCCGGAACGCGGTTTGGACCCCGAAGGAGAACAAGCACTTATCGCGGCGATCGAGGACTTGCGCGAACAAGCAACCTTGGTGATCGCGACCGATCGGCCGTCGCTTATCCGTCTCGCCGACCGGGTTGTCTGGCTTGATACCGGCCGAATTCGCGCCGCCGGCCCTTCGGACGAAGTCCTAGAGCGGCTTTACGCCGCGGGCCAGATGGGCCAAACACTGCCTGCGTCATGACCGAGAGCTCGAACACACCCTATACCGCCAAGACCGCGCCGCCTGGCAATGGGGTATCGACATCAATCACCGAGCCCGCGACCGGGCAGGGGCGGGCGGTCGATAGCCGTCGGGTCGTGGCGTCCAAGCGGGGTGTCGCCCTGGTCGCCGCGGTCGTTCTTTCCCTTGTCGGCTGGTCAATGGTCGCGGAGATCGATGAAGCCGTCGCCGGCGAGGGGGCCGTCATCCCTGCC
>JANQIJ010000321.1 GCA_028282185.1 Rhodospirillales bacterium | reverse complement strand
ATTCAAATCGAACGCCCGCGACGCCATGGCCGATGACCAGCTAAGCGATGCCCTCGCCCGTTTGGGCCAGGGCTTTCCGCTCCGCCGCCTGGAGGCCATCGAGCGGCTGGAGGAGGGTGAGTTCGAGGCCCTTAAGGACACCGCGCGGGACATCAAAAACCATACCCTGGCCCATCTCGACCTCTATCTGGAAGAGTACGAAAAGAAGGTCACCGACATGGGTGGTCAGGTCCATTGGTGCCGTAGCGCCCAGGATGCGCGAGAGACGATCCTGCACATTTGCCGGACCGCCGGGGCGAAGACGGTGACGAAGTCGAAATCCATGATCGGCGAGGAAATCGCGATCAACGACTTTCTCGAGGACAACGGCATTGCACCGATCGAAACGGATTTGGGCGAGTACATCATCCAGCTACGCCAAGAGCCGCCGTCCCACATCATTGCCCCGGCCGTTCACCTGAACAAAACCCAGGTCGAGGATACCTTTCGCGAGGCGCATCAGAACCTGGATCCGGGGCGCGACCTGGATGACCCCAAATCCCTGTTGGAAGAGGCGCGGGGGGAGCTTCGGGCCAAGTTTCTCGCCGCTGACGTGGGTCTCACGGGGGCCAACTTCCTGATCGCCGAGACCGGCACCAATGTGCTGGTCACCAACGAGGGAAATGCGGACCTGACCTATTCGTTTCCGCGCGTGCATATTGTCATCGCGTCGTTGGAAAAGGTCATCCCGACGCTGGAGGACACGACCACGGTGCTGCGCGTCCTGGCCCGTTCCGGCACGGGACAGGACATCACCGTCTACACCACCTTCTGCACCGGACCCAAGCGGCCGGGCGATTTGGATGGGCCAGAGGAATATCATGTCGTCCTGCTCGACAACGGGCGGTCCGAGCTCGTCGGCACCGAATTCCAGGAGATGCTGCGATGCATTCGCTGCGGCTCCTGCTTGAACCATTGCCCGGTCTACAACGCCATCGGTGGCCACGCCTATGGATGGGTCTATTCCGGACCCATGGGCGCGGTGCTGATCCCGGGCCTGATCGGCATTCATGAGGCGGGCGATCTGCCCAACGCCTCGACCCTTTGCGGCAAATGCGAAAGCGTTTGCCCCATGCGCATCCCTTTGCCGCGGATGTTGCGCGCCTGGCGGGCGAAACAGTTCGAACGCAAAACCAATTCGACGGTCAGCCGCTGGGGCCTGGCCGCCTGGGCCTTCCTGGCGACCAGGCCCCGCCTTTATCGCCTGATCGCCGGGCCGGTGATGACAGCCATGGCGATCCTCGGCCGGCGCCGGGGGCGGTTCCGTTGGATGCCGCTTGCCGGTGGTTGGACCGGGCCGCGCGACCTGCCGGCGCCCCAGGGCGACAACTTCATTTCGCAGTATCACAAGGGGCCCGTCGGCGCCGTCTTCCCGCAGGGGCGCGAGCAAGGCGGCGGTGCCCGGGATGGCCGCGCATGACCGGCGGCACCGCCATGCGCGGCCGGATCTTGGCCGATCTCAAGGGGGCGCTCGCGCAAGGCGGCGACGACACCGAACGGCGTAAGGCCGTGGCCCGGCGCCTTGAGGCGCGGTCGCGTCACCTGGTTCCGGCCCGTGGCCGCGACGTCGGCGCGGCGGCGGTCGACCGCTTCCAGGCCGAAGCCGAACGATCCCAGGCGACGGTGGCGCGGATTTCGGACATCAGGCAATTGCCGCATGCGGTCGCCGACTACCTGGCGGCGCAAAACCTGCCGGCGGAAGTCCGCCTGGCGCCGGACCCGCGTTTGGCGGCGCCCGATTGGAGCCAAACGGCCCTGGCCGTCAGCCGGGGCGCCGCGCGGGACGCGGACAGCGTCGGCATCAGCCATGCCTTCGGCGGCGTTGCCGAAACGGGGACGTTGGTTCTGCTGTCCGGGCCGGACAATCCGACCACGGTGAACTTCCTGCCGCCGGTGCATGTTGCCGTGGTCCGCGCGGCGGACATCGACGGCGGCTATGAAGACAGCTGGGCCCGCCTGCGCCAGGCGGGGGCGGCGGCCGGCGGCGGTTTCATGCCGCGCACGGTCAACTGGATCACGGGCCCGTCGCGCACGGCGGATATCGAATTGACTCTGTTCCTGGGCATCCACGGGCCCAAGAACCTGCACATCGTGATAGTGGAAGATGACGGCCGAGGGTCCTAAGAAACCACGGGTTTCGACCGCCGCCCCCAAGCAGGGCGGTGCCGGTGACGCCGAGGCCGATGCTCTTTGGGCGCGGATTACCCGGGACGTGATACCCCTGCCCGGCCGCCAAGCGGCCCGGGCCGATCGCGATACCGTTCATCCCGCGCCGCCGGCCAAGAAAGGGACCGGGGCGGCGGCGCTCCGCCGCGTGGCCCCGGCCCCGGCGGTTGACGTGTCCGCAACCCCATCGGTTTCCAAGGCGGCGGAGCTCAGCCACGGTCGCGCCCCGGGGCTCGACCGCAAGACCCAAACCAACCTGCGCCGCGGCAAGGTCGAGATCGAGGGCCGCATCGACCTCCACGGCCTGACCCGGGCGGAGGCCCATCGCGCCCTCATCGCCTTCGTCACCGCGTCGCATGATCAGGGCAAGCGCGCGGTCCTGGTGATCACCGGCAAGGGGCTCAAGGAAACCGGAGAGGTCGGCGTCCTGCGCCGGGCCGTCCCCGGCTGGCTCAACGCGCCGCCGCTGAAGCCGCTCGTTCGGGCCTTCGATTACGCGGCCCGCCAGCACGGCGGCGAGGGTGCGATCTATGTCCTGTTGAAACGCCGGCGCGACGGCCGTTGGGATGACCGGGGCGGCCGGGCATGACTCCCTTCGGCCAGCGGGTGCGGGGACTGCGCAAGAAGAAGCGCCTGACCCTGAAACAGATGGCTCAGGATCTGGGCGTCTCCTCCGCCTACTTCTCGGCCCTGGAACACGGCTATCGCGGCCGCCCGACGTCTGGGCTGGTGCAGCAGATCGCCGGCTACTTCATGTTGTCGACGGAAGAGACGGAGGATCTGAAACGTTTGGCCCGCCTGTCCCATCCCAAGGTCACGGTCGATACCTCGGGCCTCAACCCCAAGGCGACGGAGCTCGCCAACCTGCTGGCCGAACTGATCCATGAGCTGGACGAGGACACGGTCGACTGGATCATCAACGAAATCCGCGGCCGCCGCGCGGCCCGCCGCCGGCCCGGGCCGACGCATTAGAGCATCGGGCGATTAATCTGCAATGCATCCTGTTGCCTTGAAGTAGTTCCAACATTCCTTAGGCGTGAACAGGCCGCAGATGTGGCCGACGGCC
>JANQIJ010000320.1 GCA_028282185.1 Rhodospirillales bacterium | reverse complement strand
GGCCGTCGGCCACATCTGCGGCCTGTTCACGCCTAAGGAATGTTGGAACTACTTCAAGGCAACAGGATGCATTGCAGATTAATCGCCCGATGCTCTAGTCGACCAGGTGGTTCGGCAACAGCGCCGACAGGCAGGATTTGAAGAAGATTCCGGTTGCCGCGTCGTTGGGGATATCGATCGCCGCGCGCAGCGCTGCCGCGGAGTCCCTTTCCCCGGAGAGTTTTTCCGCCTTCCTGCGGTTGAAGTGGCGAAACGCCATCGTCCAATCGGGGAAGCTGCGTGCCGGCAAGTGGCCCTCGTCGACATGGCCGAAAATCTTGTGCCGGGGATCGCGGCTGAGGTTTTCGTATAATTGCCTGACTTCCGCTTCGGGGCCTTCGATCAATTGCACGAAGCAGCCGTCGTAATAGGCCAAGAGACCGGTAATGCCATGTGTCTCGTTGACCGCGCGGGCGTTGCGCAACAGCGCCGTCAGCGCTTCGTCATCGAACGGCTGCGTGGCGCTGCTGGTGTAGACCAGAGTGTAGATCGGATGGTCGCTGTTCATGGGCGAAAATACCACAATATGCAGGACGTCGTCTCGACCAATGCTCCCCCGTGGTCGTCGTATCGAATGTTAGATGGCGACGATGCGGCGGAATGTCAAGTTGATGCGGGGAGATGCGGGGCGGCGGGTCTTCGGCACCCGGTGTTGCCAATCGTGCTGGCAGCGGCCGGCCATGATCAGCACGTCGCCGCCGCCCAAGAGCATTTCGATCTTGCGCGCCTTGTCGTCCTTGCGGCGCAATTGAAACCGCCGGGCCGCGCCCAAGTTCACCGAGGCGATCACCGGGTTGGGGCCCAGCGTCGCCTCGTCGTCCGAATGCCAGTCCATGCTGTCCCGGCCGTCGCGGTAGTAATTGGCCAAGACGGAATTGAACGGCGTGCCCGCCATGGCTCGGCAGCGGTCCCGCAGGTCCGCCAGCAGCGGATGCCAGGCCCGGGGTTCCAGCGTAATGCCCGAATAGGCATAGGTGGCGTCGCCGTACCAGGCGCTGAGCCGCGGCTGCGGGATGCGCCGGCCGTAAAGCGTCAATGTTTCCTGCTTCCAGTCCAGTTCCGCCGCCAGGCGCCGGAACAAGTCCGCCGCATCGGCCAGGGCCGCCGGGTGCAATGTCCCCTCAATGTCGGGGAAATCGATCGGATCGCTCAAGGGGCCGGTCAGTGGAGGTTGGGCGTCTTGTAGTAATCGCCCCGGGACCGGGATTGCACGGTCACCGTGACCACGTCGCCGTCGCGGTAGATGTTCAGGGGCACGTCGATGCCCGCCGGGCCCAGTGACCAGATGCCGCGATAGAATTCGGCCATGCCTTCGACCGGCTTGTCGTCAACGCCCAGGATCAGATCGCCGGCGCGCAGGCCTGCATCCTCCGCCGGCCCGCCCGACCAGGTGCCGACGACGATCACCCGGCCCTCGGCCTCGGCCGAAAAGGCGCCCAGCCAGGGCCGGGGCGGGCGGCCCGAAGTGCCCGTGGTGCGCAGCGTCGGTAGGATCGGTTTCACGATATCGACCGGCACGATCATGTTGCCTTCGGTGTCGCCGTCCCCGTCCGCCACGCCGGCGCCGGCACCGTCCTCACCCTTGACGTAAAGCGACCCAATGCCGCGCAGCGTGCCGTCCTCGCCGATCAGGGCGGCGCCGCCCCAAAGCGGATGCGCGGGCGCGGTGAAGATGGCGTTGTCCAAGAGATATTCCCAATAGCCGGCGAATTCCCTGCGCGCGGACACCCGGGCCCGCAGGGCGTGTTTAACGCCGCCCCATCCGGCGACAATGACGTCGTCTCCGGGAATCAGATCGGCGGAGGAGCCCAGCTCCAGGGCCGGCGCGTCCAGGGGTTGCAGGGCCTGCACCAGGCCGAAACCGGTTTCCTGATCGTAGCCCAGGACATGGCCTTCGGCGGCCCGGCCGTCGTTCGAGACCAACCAGATGTTCCGCGCCTCGACGATCAGGTAGCCGATCGTCAGGACCAGACCCTTGGGGTCGATGACCACGCCGTGACCGCTGCGCTCCGTGCCGAGCGTTCGTGCGGTGAAGGCGTTGTCCGGAATTTCCGAGCGCAGCGAGACGACGCTCCTCAACGCCTGATCCACGTCGAAGGAAAACCGATCGGTGTCCGGGCGGTAGGGGTCGGGGATTTCCGGATAATCCTTGAAGGGCGCGTCCATGGTTTGAAGTTAGCGGGAGATTACGGGCAGGATCAAGCGGGACGCCCGATCCCGTTGACGGAAAACGCTGATTCCGGGCGGACGGCCGTCGGGGATGCGGGAAAAATGGTCCGAGTCCGCGAGCGCGATGGCCAGGCGGATGCGATGCCCCCGGCGGAACAGATAGGACGTGGGCATCAGTTCGAAGGCCGCCGCCGCGGCTTCGTCCGGAACCAGGTGCCGGGCGTCCGATTGGGCGAAGCTGTGGCTCGGCCCCATGGCCGGGATCGTCGCCGGCGGCGCCCCCGGCATGCGGTGCAGGGCGCGGAACACGCCCTCGGTCACGTAGACGCTTTTGCCTTCCGGCGTGACGTCCTCCAGATAAACAAAGAAGGCGCAGTCCTTTTCCGAACATGCGAAACGCAGGTCGACCCAGGGATGGCCGGTGACTTCCGTGTCTTCGGTCAAGGGCGGGGTGGTATAGGTCAGCATTGCCCGGTCGCGGCCGTGCCAGTCGTCGTAATAATCGTCGATCGTGCCCAGATAAAGACGGTCGTAGCGCGAATGAACGCCGGTCCGACAATCGTAGTCGGCCTGATAGGCGTCCTTGGCCGCTGTCTCTGTTGCGGGCGGGTCTTGGCTGAGCGCGCCGTCGGTAGCCAGATGCCAGACAGTTTCCGTGCTCTTGGGCGGCCATTGCGCGGCCGATTTCCAGACCTCCTCGGCCATGATGTAATAGGTCACCGGGGCTTCCGCCGTCTCGCCGTTGTCCATTTCCATGAGATGGCGGTCGAAGAACCGCAGCACGGCGGCGCCCAGAAATGGTTGCTGCGCCGCGTTGGCGTCTTCGGGGGCCGTGCCGCGCCAGGGGCTGGCCTGGGCCCGCGCGCCATGGTCCCAGGGGCCCAGCATCAACCGATTGTCGGGATTGCCGAGCCAGGTGAAGCGCTGCACCGCGCCAGACTGGTACTGTCCGTCAAACCAGCCCGATGCGATGAAATAGGGCACGCGGGCCGCCTGCCTGCGGGTGGCGTAGTGGTAGGGGCTGATCTTGGCGCTGGTGTATTGGGGATCGTCGCTCAGACCCTGGTCACGGAACCGCAACTGCTGGGCGAAGTCCTGCATGTCGAAATTGCCGGCGTGCTCCTTCAGGGCCTGTCCGAGCAAGACCCCGTCGGGATCGTTGTCGACCGGCGCCGGGCCGGCCCGTTCGGGATGCCAGAAATAGGCATGGCGCGGGATCGCGTCGCGGTCGTCCCGGTCCAGGGCGTCGGCCAGGGCGCCGTAGTTCTTGGTGATGCAGTTGCACAGCACGCCCCCGGGATACAGGTGATTGGCCCAGGTGTCCCAGACCGCGCAAAGCGGCGCGACGGCCTTGACCGCCGGGTGCAGGGTCGAGGCCAGGAAGTCCGCCGCCGCACCGGGATAGGAAATGCCGGTTGCGCCCAGGCGGCCTGAAAACCAGGGCTGTGCCGCGACCCAATCGGCGATGTCGTGATGGTCCAGGCGTTCCACCGGGGCGCGGAATCCGTCGCGGCAGCCGAAGCTGGCGCCGGACCCGCGCACATCGACGGCGACCAGGGCATAGCCCCGCGGCACGAACAGATCGCGATAGAACGCCACGGTCGGCGCCGCGTCCAGGTCCGCGGGCGCGGTCGCGGTCAAGGCGAAGCGCCGGTAATAGGGGGTGAAAACGCAGACGGCTGGAAACGTTTCGTCGGGCCCGCCCCCGTCCCCGGGCAGATGCACATCGACGGCCAATCGCGTGCCGTCGCGCACGGCGACATACTGCGAGACGATGCGCGCGCCGTCGAAAATCGGCGGCCTGTCCTTAAGATAGGCGTCGGGACGGACGTTGAACCCGGTCATGGCGCCATCTTGCCCGGCCCGGCGGCTTCTGTCATGGCCCCAGTGGCCCTGTGATCGTGTTCACAGCCAGGAAACGCGCCAAGGGATAGGCTCTTAGCATGTCCAGGTACTACGATTTCGACGGCAACGGATTCAACTCGGCCCCCAGCGACATCGTCCGCACGCGCCTGCGGCGCGGCATTCTGTCGCGGGACGGGGTCGGGTCCTTCCTGCGCCGTTGTGAGCGGGAATTCGGTCCCGTGGTCCGGCGTCAGGCACAGGCGGTCCTGGTCGATCGCGCCTACATCGACGACCAGAACAGCAATGCCCTGGCGTCGATCCGCGCGCTTGCCGCGGAACGGGAAGAATGGGATCTGGCCCTGGCGCTCGGCGATTACTTCGACCGGATGGCCTACTAGAGCAGTTCAGGTTTAGATCGAAACAGCTGAGATCGGCAGGCCGGCCTTCCCAGCCGGCGAGCCGGAAACGGCGTCTCAACGATTCAATCCATCAAATGCCGGGACTAAACATCTAGGCGTCGGAACCGGTCGCCTCGACCCAGGTACGCGATTGGTCGTCCGATGCCGGGAATTACTGCGGGTTTGCTTCGGCCGCTTCGATGAAGGTCACGGTGACCCGGCGGCGCAGGGGCGACGGCTCCTTGATCAGGATTTTGAAGCTCAACCGGTCACCGGCCCTGAGCTGGCTCTTGACCGGCGCCACGTCGGCCGTTTGCAGGGGTTCGCCCTCGCCATCCAACAGCGTCGCCCGCAGCATCGGCACAGGCCGGACGTCGTCCTTGACGTTCTCCACCTCGCCACGGACGACCAGGACTTCCAAACCCGCGTCCGTGTCCTGGGTGATGTCGACTTTTTGGATTTGCAGGCCGTCGCCGACCTCATGGAACCCGATCATGTCGTAGACCGATTCCAGGGCCGGGACAAACTTGACGACGTGATCCTTGAGGAAGAAGGCGGCGGCCACCAGACCGACGACCAGCAGCACGAAGATGAAGCCGATGATCTTGAGGATCGGGCTTTTCTTGGGCTGATCCTGGTCCGGTTCCTGTTCTTCCGCCGTGAAGACGTCGGGAATTTCTTCCGGGTCTTCCATCTGGTCCGGCGAATCGATTTCGTCCAGGCCGTCGTCTTCTTGATCGTCGTCGCCGATCAAGGATTCGAACGGTTCGATGTCCTCGTCCTCGAACATCGAATCGATGTCCGTGGTCAATTCCCTCAGATCGGTGTCATCCGCTGCGACCTCGGGGTCGGGCAGCGGATCGGGCTCGGGCGCCGGTTCCGGCGGCGGCGCGGCCGGTTCGGGCGGCGGCGCGGCCGGTTCGGGTGGCGGTGGCGCGGCCTGCGGAGCCGGTGGCGCCGGATATCCGGGCGGCGGCGGATACCCCGGTTGCGGGGCATAGCCCTGAGGCGGATATCCCGGTTGCGGGGCGTAGCCTTGCGGCGGATAGCCGGGCGCTGGCGCGTAGGCCTGCTGCGGCATTGCGGCAGCAGGCGGCGGCGCGGCGGCGGGCCGGGGCGGCGGGTCCGGTTCGGCGTCCTTGGGGTCGGCGAACCAGACATGCGCGCAGTTGGAACAGCTTACATTGCGGCCCTGGCCCAGTTGGGCCGGCTGCAAGGTGTAGCGCGTCCGACAATTTGGACAGGTAATTAGCATATTTGCCCCGATTCCACCCTTCGACTTTATATGCGTCCGCAGATAGGAAAGCAAGCTGAGCCAAGCGGCGCGCGTGGCCGCCTCCCTGGACGGCGGGACGGCCGCATGGCATTGTGACTCCAAGGGAATAGCGCAATTTAATGAACGCTTTCCTAAGCATGAGATGAGACCACGAGTGACCTCCGACCGCGATCCGCAAGACATCGTCAGTTTTGAAAACGTGGGCCTGCGCTACGGCCTCGGCCCCGAGGTTTTGCAGGACGTGACGTTCCAGCTGACGTCGGGGGCGTTCCGCTTTCTTTTGGGCGAAAGCGGCGCCGGCAAATCGTCTCTTTTGAAACTGATGTATATGGCGCTTCGCCCGACCCGCGGGCAGATGACCCTGTTCGGTCGCGACGTGGCCCATACGGCGCGACGGGATCTGCCGAAGATTCGACGTCGCGTCGGCGTGGTGTTTCAGGAGTTTCGTCTGCTCGACCATTTGTCGACGTTTGACAACGTGGCCTT
>JANQIJ010000319.1 GCA_028282185.1 Rhodospirillales bacterium | reverse complement strand
ACGACCTCATGGCGGCGCTGCGCCGCCATGACTGGCCGGGCAACGTGCGCGAACTGCGAAACATCGTCGAAAGGTTGCTGATCTTGTCGCCGGACGATTCGGACAAGCCGATCGGCGCGGATATGCTGGCTTCTGCCCTGGGCGGCAACGTCGCCGGAGACGCGGGGAACAATGGCGGCGGCGATAGCCTGTCCAAACCTTTGCGCGATGCGCGGGAAGATTTCGAGCGACAATACTTGGCCGCGCAGATGGCGCGTTTCGGCGGTAATATCTCGAAAACCGCGGCCTTCGTTGGCATGGAGCGTTCGGCGCTGCACCGCAAACTCAAGAGCCTCGGTATGACAGAAGACAGCCGAACCTGATGTTGGCCGAGAACAGCGGCGGGAGACCCGATTAAAATGAAGATCATTGTATGCGGGGCCGGCCAGGTCGGACTCAATATCGGGCGACAATTGAGTCTGGAGAACCACGATGTGACGATCGTCGACCAGGCGCCGGATTTGGTGCGTCGCGTCAGCGACACGCTCGACGCCCAGGCCGTTGTCGGGCATGCTTCTGAACCCGATACGCTGGAGAAGGCCGGGATCGCCGACTGCGACATGATTATCGCCGTGACCCTGACGGACGAGATCAACATGATCGCCTGCCAAGTGGCCCATTCGCTGTTCGATGTGCCGATGAAAATCGCCCGCATTCGCCGTCAAAGTTACCTGGAACCCGTCTGGTCGAACCTGTTTTCACGCGACAACCTGCCGATTGACGTGATTATTTCACCGGAAAGGGAAGTCGCCAAGGCGGTGGCCCGGCGCCTACAAATTCCAGGCGCCATCGACATGATCACCCTGGCTGACGGCGCCGTGTCTCTGCTCGCGGTGCGCTGCTCGGAAGACTGTCCGCTGCTGAACACGCCCCTGCGCCAGCTGACCCAGCTGTTCCCCGACCTCAATATCGTGATCGTCGGGCTGGTCCGCGACGGCGCGGCCATGGTGCCGACCGCGGACGATCAGATGTTGGCCGGCGACGAAGCCTACTTCGTGGTCGACAGCCGGCAGATTCCCCGCGCCATGAATGCCTTCGGCTATGAGGAGGGCGAAGCCCGACGCCTGCTGATCATCGGCGGCGGGAACATCGGCCTTGTCCTGGCCCAGGAGATCGAGCAGGAGTACCCCTGGGTCAAGGCGAAGATCATCGAACACAACAAGACGCGGGCGGAAGAGATCTCTGGGCAACTCGACAACACGGTCGTCCTCAACGGCGATGCCCGCGACCTGGAGATATTGGAGGAAGCCAATATCCAGGGAACCGACACCGTGGTCGCGGTCACCAATGATGATGAAAGCAATATCCTTGCCTCGCTATTGGCCAAGAAGTTCGGCTGCCAACGGACCGTGACCTTGGTCAACACCTCGATCTATGAACAGTTGATCGGCTCGCTCGGCATCGACGTCGTCGTCAGCCCGCGCAACATTACCGTTTCGTCGGTCCTGCAACACGTCCGCCGGGGGCGGATTCACTCCGTTCATGCCGTTCGCGAGGACTTGGGTGAACTCATCGAAGCCGAGGCGCTGGACACGTCGGAACTCGTCGGCAAAGCGGTCAAGGACGTGAACCTGCCAGGCGGCGTGGTGTTCGGCGCAATCGTGCGTGACGGCGAGATGCAGTATCCGCGCGGCGGGACCGTCGTCGAGGCCGGCGACCGCATCATCCTGTTCTCGTCGCCGGAAGCGATTCAGAAGGTCGAAAATATGTTCGCCGTCCAGTTGGAATACTTCTAACGCCGTGTCCTCCGCCCATTCGCCGCTCCCCGGTTGTCTGCCCAAGGCCGTGATCTTTGACTGGGACAACACCCTGGTCGAAACTTGGCCGGTGATCCACGACGCCCTGAATCATACCTTGCGGGCGTTCGACAAGCCGGAATGGAGCCTTGATGAAACCCGGCAACGCGTCCGAAAATCCATGCGCGACAGCTTTCCAGCCCTTTTCGGCGACGACTGGCAACGTGCCGGCGAAGTCTTTTATCAGCGCTATGAAGAAATACACGCGCAGAACCTCGTCATGGCGCCAGGTGCGGCCCCTTTGCTGAAGCGTTTGTACGGCGCCGGTATCTATCTTTCGGTCGTGAGCAACAAGAAGGGACATTATCTTCGTAAAGAAGCTGACGCGCTCGATTGGAGGCAATATTTCGGCGCGATGATCGGCGCGTCGGATGCCGAACGCGACAAACCGGCGATTGATCCAATCTTGATGGCCTTGGCACCCTCGGGGCGAAAGCCGGGTGCGGACGTTTGGTTCATCGGCGACGCGGACATCGACATGGAATGCGCCCATGCGGGCGGCTGCTATCCGGTCCTGCTGCGGCCCGACCCGCCGCAAAACGGCGAATTCGTCGAATATCCGCCGGCGGCGCATTTCCCAACCTGCGATAGTCTTTGCAAGTTCTGCATTACCCTGTAACATTCCGCAGGCGAAAAGCCTTAAGGAAACAAAATACAAAACAACAATAGGGAGCCCGATCGGAGCAGCACGCGACCAAGCGATTGCCGCGTGTATAAGGTGATAAGCCAGCTCTGGGGTGGGGAGATATGTCTGCCGAAAAATCACAAAACGTGCAGGACGTCTTTCTGAATCACATCAGGAAGAACAAAACCGCCGTGACCGTATTCTTGGTCAACGGCGTCAAGCTGCAAGGTATCGTCACCTGGTTCGATAACTTCTCGGTCCTTCTGCGTCGAGACGGTCACACACAACTCGTCTACAAACATGCGATTTCGACCGTCATGCCGGCGACGCCCATTCAGCTGTTCGAACCGGAAAGCGCTGGCACCGTCGAGGGTTGATGCCGGAGACGCGCCAACCGGGGAGCCCGCATCCGTGACGTCAGGCACCTGCGCGGTCGTCCATCCGAACCTCAGTTCCTGGCAAAAGACCGATGAGCGCAAAGCCGCGCGACCGGCGCGCGCGCCGTCGGCCTGCCTGGAAGAAGCCGTTTCCCTGGCTGGTGCCATCGAACTTGAGGTTTGCCACAGCGAATGGATCGATCTCCCAAAACCGCGCCCGGCGACCCTTCTGGGAAAGGGAACGGTCGAGCGGCTGGCCGGCGTGCTGGAGACTTTGGAAGGCTGCGATCTTGTCATTGTCAACGTCGACCTGTCGCCGGTCCAGCAACGCAATCTTGAGAAACACTGGAACCGGAAGGTGATCGATCGGACGGGGTTGATCCTGGAGATTTTCGGTGCCCGCGCGCGCACCGGCGAAGGCCGCTTGCAGGTTGAACTGGCGGCGCTGAACTATCAACTCGGCCGCCTGGTCCGCAGCTGGACCCATCTGGAAAGACAACGCGGTGGCGCCGGTTTCATGGGCGGTCCCGGCGAACGGCAAATCGAACTGGACCGTCGCCTGATCCGCCAGCGCATCGCGCGCCTGAAAAAACAGTTGGCGGAAGTCAAGCGGACCCGATCTTTGCAACGCCGCGCCCGCCGGCGTGTGCCGTATCCCGTGGTCGCCATCGTCGGCTATACCAATGCCGGGAAATCGACATTGTTTAATCGCCTGACCGGTGCGGACGTGCTGGCCAAAGACCAACTTTTCGCCACCTTGGACCCGACCATGCGCCGTTTCGACCTGCCCGACGGCGGCGTCGCGATCCTTTCGGATACCGTCGGCTTCGTCTCGGATCTGCCACACGAACTGGTCAATGCGTTTCATGCAACATTGGAAGAAGTCATTGAGGCCGATCTCATCCTTCACCTGCGAGACATCGCCGACCCCGACAGCGAGATCCAGCGCGACGATGTCCTGAGCGTCTTGTCCAGCCTTGGCCTGGCCGACACGCAGGCCAAGCCCATGCTTGAAGTGCTGAACAAGACCGACCTTCTGGACCCTGCCTCTTTGTTGGCCTTGCGGAACCGTGTCCAACGCCAAGACAACCAACCTCCGATCCTGGTTTCAGCAGCCACCGGGGAGGGATGCGATGCGATCGCCCTGCGTGTCGAGGACCTACTCGGCGCGGTTCGCTCGGAAATCGACGTCACGGTCGGTTTCGAGGACGGCGCGACCCTATCATGGATCTATCGCAACGGCAGGGTCATTTCACGCGACGACACGGCGGACGGCGTGCGGCTCAGGGTATCCGTCGACGAAAAGGCGCGGGCGCGTCTGAGCAATCGTATCGACAGCGGGCCGAAGGCCGCACTAGAGCATCGGGCGATTAATCTGCAATGCATCCTGTTGCCTTGAAGTAGTTCCAACATTCCTTAGGCGTGAACAGGCCGCAGATGTGGCCGACGGCC
>JANQIJ010000288.1 GCA_028282185.1 Rhodospirillales bacterium | reverse complement strand
AAGGTTTCGAAAAGCCTCTTGTCGTTAATCCAGTTCGAAGCCGACGGGGCCGATCAGGGAGCGGCCGGTCTTGCCGACCGTTTGCGGCCGGCCGGGCTGATCGGCGGCGCGGTGCGGGGTGCCGCCGATGATTCGTTCGATATCGTGCGGCGCCTGAAAGCCGTCCGTCGGCGCCGCCAGCTTGCCGCGCGATGTCGGTTTTACAATGTAGGGGGTGACGATGATCACCAGTTCCGATTCCTCGCGTTGGAAGCGGTCGGATTTGAACAGGCTGCCCAGCATCGGCACGTCGCCCAGGCCGGGAAATTCGGAAATGCTGTGGGTCACGTTGTTCTGGATCAGACCGGCAATGGCAAAGCTCTGGCCGCTGCCCAGCTCGACGGTGGTCTCCGCGCGCCGCGTGGTTAGCGACGGGATCTGGAAATCGTTCAAGACAACGGCATTGGTGTTGGACAGCTGGCTGACCTCGGGCCGGACGTTCAGGTTGATCCGCCCTTCGCCCAGGATCGTCGGCGTGAAAGCCAGGGAGACGCCGAATTGCTTGAATTCGATGACCACCCGGTCGTCGCCTTCGGGCACCAGGATCGGGAATTCGCCGCCGGCGAGGAAACTGGCCGTTTCGCCGGACATGGACGTTAGGTTGGGTTCGGCCAGGACGGTGATCAGGCCCTCGTCCTCCAACGCGTCGATCACGCCGTTGACGTCGAACGTGATCTGGCCGTTGCCGGCGCTGAACGGCCCCGGATCGGCGCTCAGGGTGTTTTGGATAACGTTGGCGGCGAAGGGATTGCCCGTCGCCACGCCAAAAGCGAATGAGCCGATGGTGCCGACGGCGCTCCAATTGAAGCCCAGTTGCTTGTCGATATCGCGCGACACCTCAGCCACGCGGACCCGCAGGTTGACCTGATTGGGCGCATCGACGCCGATCCGGTTGATGACGTTTTCCGGTGCCCCGGCAAAGCCCGCGGCCAGGCGTCGGACATCCTCGGCCCGGCTGGCCGATCGGACGACACCATCAAGCACCAAGGCACCGTCGATACTGTCGACGGTGATGTCATCGTCGGGCGCCAACCTGGCGATGGCCCGGCGCAGGCGCGTCAGGTTGTGGTTCACCGTGACGTCCACGTTGGCCAGCACCCGTTCGGCGCTGTCGACGGCATAAAGCGTCGTCTCGCCGGGCGCCTTGGCGAACAGATAGATCAGGGACGGCGACTTGACCTGAACGTCGGCGATACGTGGATCGGCGATGAATACAGTGGCCGCCGGCCGATCCAGGCGGACCAGCCGGCCCTTGTTAACCTCGAGCCCCAGGTTGGCCCCGGCGGGTTTGATCACCGTGGCGCGGCCGATCTGCGATGCGCCCTGGGCGGCGGCCGAAGAGGCGAAGAACTGCGCCATGAACAAGGCCATCAGCGCGCCGAGCACCAAGATCACCAGACGCAAGCGGCGCATCATGGTGATCCGGGCCGGTTCCTTGAAGATATAGCGTGCCATCCCCTTAAGCTCCCTAGAACCGGACCTGTTCGGCCTTGTCGGCGCGAATCACCGCAACGCCGCCCTGCCCGCCGCCCCGGCGGAACCGCCTGTCATGCATGGCGCGGAGCAATTGGTCTTCCAGGGTGTAGCTGCCCTGAACCTTGGGCTCCCGCGGATCGGCGCCGACGGCCCGCGCCGTGTAGCTGAAGCGGTCCTGCTTGCGGGCCAGGGAATGAAGCGACAACGACAGCCCGCCGATGCGCAGGGCCAGGGCGATTTTCTCCGCCTGCTTGGGCGTCACCTGCAAGGTCGCCGTCTTGGCGACCCTGGCCTTGCCGTCGCCGGTTTCGACCGTCTGGTCCATGGCGATAACCTGAACGTCACCCAGCAGGGTTTCCGAAAAATCGATCCGTTTGGCCCGCGTGCCTTCGTTGCCGGCGGCTCCCGCGTCCAACTTGATATGTCCGGTGAAGATCACATCGACCCAATCGCCCGGGAAGATGAAGCCGGAAATCCCCGTGGTCGCGTCGACCGGCAGGGACACGGCGCGCTTGCCGGGATCCAGGACGGCGGCCAGGAAGCCGCGTTCGCCGGGCTGGACCAGGCGGCGGGCGGTCACCGGCTCGCCGGCGGTGATGCGCGAACGCACCACCGCGCCGGCAAACAGGGCCTTGCCGGATTTTTCGGCCTCATCCGCGTCTTCTCGGCCCTCGACCACATAGCCGTCGGCGATGCCGTCCTCGGGCCAGGCGATCCAGTCCAGATCCTCGACGCGGACAAAACGCCCGGCCTCCATCGTCTCCTTGGCGACCAGGACCCGCACCGCGGCGGCGCGTTCGGCGATCGGCGCCGCGGTGCGGGCGAAGGCCGCCCGTTGTTCGGCGATCCAATGGCGGGCGAAAATCGCCGTTCCGACGGCCGCCGCCAAGGCACAAAAAACAAGCAAGACCGCGCGCAATGTCATCGTCCCGGTCTCCGCCTATGCGACCCAAACAGCAGCCAGCGCGCCCGCCGCGATGGCCACCGCGTAGGGGACTTGGACGCCGGTCAACGCCCCGCCCGTGCCCGGCGCGACGCCGAACGCCATGGCCAACCCCAGGCGCAGGCCGGAATTCTGAAACACCGCCAGGGCCGCGCCGGCCAAGGCCATGGCGATTAGGAACAGCGGGAACCCGTCCAACCCCACCCAGGGCGTCACGGCGACGATCAATTTGATGTCGCCGCCGCCCAAAAACCGCCCGGCGAACAGCGCCAGTCCGACGACCAAGACACCGAGGGTCAGCAAGGCAAGCGGCAAAATGGCAATCGTCATCTCTGGCTGCACGGCCCATGCGGGGAACAGCGCGAGGATGGCCAGGGGGATGTCGTTCGGGATGCGATATGACCGCAAGTCATGGACCACGGCCATCGCCAAAAGACCGATGAAGCAAACCAGCACCATCAGGGCCATGGGCGAAAGTGCGAACAGGCTGGGTGCGGTCATCACAGGGGTCTCCTCATCCAAACGGGCGCTTTCGTCAATCGGGTGGCCCGGCCAAACCCTTTTTGGGAAGCTGTCAATGAATGAAGCGCAGCGCTGTTTCAGGGCGCCTTCCCGCTCGGGTCCCGGTGCCGGCCTGGCCGGCGTCTAGGGGAGCGCGGGACCCGATGCACGACCCCCCGGGCTTCCGGACAGGGGGTCTGGGAAGGGTTGGTCGACCGGGCACGGGAACCTGGATGGATGAACCAATGGGTTCAGGAGCGAGATGTCCCCGCGCCGGCCGCCAACCGGGAAGCGACTTAGATGCCCCCGCCGGTGCTGCCGCCCGTACCGCCGCCCGTACCGCCGCCGCCGACGGCGCTGTTCAGTTCGGTGGAAACCGTCGTGAACATGGTATCCAGCGATCCGCCCATGGCGGTCAGGGCGCCGATCGCGGCGACCGAAACCAGGGCCGCGATGAGACCGTATTCGATGGCCGTGGCGCCGGAATCGTCCTCAATGAAAGTCTTCAAAAGATCGGTTTGCATTGTTTTCTCCTGCTACCAATTAGGTTCCCATCGAACCCTGAGAAGAACAGTAATCGACCCAAAATTCATTCGTCAAAATTTTTATTTAATTGTATTTAATTTATTAAGTATAAATTTAATTATATAAAATTTTATCAAAATTTTTATTTAAAAACTTAGAAATAATACATTTGACCGGCCCTCCATGCGCTAAATAATAAAAGCCGCTTTGGAGGTTACACATGTCTGGTCCGGCCAGGTTCCTTGCGTCATTTTGGTTCGGCCGCATGCGCGCCGCCGGTCACGGGGTCGCGGCGCTGTTCGCCCGATTTGCTGCCTGCCGGCGGGCGGGGATCGCGGCCCTAATGGCCGTCGCGATCGTGCCCGCGATCGGTTTCGTCGGCGTCGGCACGGACGTCGCCCGCGCCTATCTGGTGAAATCGCGCCTGTCCTCTGCCTTGGACGCGGCGGCCCTGGCCGGCGGGCGGGTTTTCTTCCTGCCGCATCGGGACACGGACATCGGCATGTTCTTTGCCGCCAACTTCCCGCCGGGTTATCTGGGCGCCACGGTGACCGGGCCGGTGATCACCGCCGACGCGGATCAGGAAACGCTGGAACTGACGGCCTCGGCCCGGGTGCCGACCAGCTTCATGCGGGTTCTCGGCCATCAGGAGATGACCGTCTCCGCCTACGCCCAGGTCAAGCGCGAGCTGATCGCGCTGGACGTCGTCCTCGCCATCGACATGTCCGGCTCCATGAATTCCGGGGCGATCGGCGGCGGGTCCAGGATCGCCGCGGCGCGCACGGCGGCGCATACCTTGATCGACATCCTGTTCGGCACCGAAACGGACAAGGACCTGTTGGGGGTCGGCCTGGTCCCCTGGAACTCGAAGGTCAACGTCACCCGCGACGGCGACGTCTATGATCCCGGCGCCACCGTCGAGGACGCGGTCGCCGGTTATGTCCATCCGGTGACCGGCGCAGGCGCCGGTTCGGTCTTCCGCGTTAATCATTCGCCGGTCCGCCTGTTCACCGACCCGGGCCCCGATTGGACCGGCTGCGTATTTCAGCGCTTTCTCGACGACGGCGATGCGGGCAATGACGGTGACCTGGTCCTCGCCCCGGCGCGCATCGGCACCGCCGACTGGATCGCCTGGGAGCCCATCGGCCCGGCGGGCGACCCGGTGCCGGGCTCGGACGATTGCGCGATGAATGTCTCCGGCGCCGAATGCGGCCGCTGCCTCAGCCACGGCATCACCCCCTTGCAGCACAACAAGACGGTCATCAAGGACGCGGTCGACGCACTGGTTTCGCCGACCGGGCATACCAACATCCCCCAGGGCCTGGGTTGGGCCTGGCGGGTGCTGATGCCAGGAGCGCCCTTCGACCAAGCCCTGGCCGACCCTCCCTACCGCCGCCAACAGGCGATCCTTTTGCTGACCGACGGGCGCAACGTCGGCGGCTCCGGTGACGGTTACAAGACGACCTGGGGACTGGGCGGCGCCGCCTTCGATGAAATGAACGACCGGCTGTTGGCCGTGGCCGACAACGTCAAGGCTTCCGGCGCCATCGTCTACGTCATTCAGTTCGCCAACGACGACACGGACCTGATGAACGTCCTCCGTCAAGCGGCAAGCGGCCCCGACGCGCCATATTATCACCTGGCGCCGAGCGCCGCCGAGTTGCAGGACGTGTTCCGCGAAGTCGCCAATCATTTGACCGAATTGCGGCTGTCCAAATGACGGCGGCGGCTGGGAGGTCGTTATGCGGCAGGTGAAACGGCCCCGGAGCGGCGGACGGGCTGATTTCGTCTTCCCGCCGTTGCGGTTTGGTCAATAGGGCCCCGGAACGATCTGGCTGCCGTCCGTAAAGCGGTCGAAGCGGAAGCGCTTCAGGTCGTGGCCCGTCTCCCGGCCCATGACCAGGTCGGCCATGACCCGGCCGACGCCGGGCCCGATGCCGAAACCGTGGCCGCTCAACCCCGTGGCAATAAAAAAGCCTTTGACCGCCGGCACCTCGTCCAGCGTTGGCACCACGTCCGGCGTCACGTCGATCATGCCGGCCCAGGCCTCGGCCAGATCGATCCCGGCCAGGGCCGGATAACGCTGGCCCAGCTTGCGCCGGATATGGGCGACATCAGATTCCTGGGGCGCCGGATTGAGAACCCGCATCCGCTCGAACGGTGTTTCCTCGTCCCCCCGCCATCGCGTCTTGCTCCCCCAGGCCCCCGGATAGCCCTTGGGCGCGCCCAGTTTGATCCGGATATCGCGCTGGGTAATGCGCATGATGGTCAAGAATTTGGTGAAGTATTTGAAGGACTTGGGCGAAAGGTAATGTTCCGCCAAGACGCCGGAGGCCAGGGTATAGCCACCATCGGCGCGGCGCCGCAGACACAGCCCCGGTGTGCGGATGTTGGGAATCGCCGCTCCGTCCGGGAACAGATCCGGCGCTTCTTGGGTTCGGGCCACGGTGCAGCGCACGGCCAGTTGCGGCAGATCGACCCCCATGTTCGAAGCGAAATGCGTCGACCAGGCACCGCCGGCCAAGACCGCCTTGTCACAGCGCACCCGGCCCTGTTCCGTGACCACACCGGTCACCCGGCCGTCGCTGATGTCCAGGGTTCGGACGGCACAGGCCTCGATCACGGTGACACCGGCCCGCTGCGCCGCCCGGGCGAGCGCCGGAATGGCGGCGAAGGGCTCGCCGCGGCCATCGCTGGGCGTCACCATGCCGCCGATCCAATTGCCCTGGGCCTGCGGGTAATCGCGCGCGATCTCTTCGCGGGTCAGCATCCGGGTATCCAACTGGTGCTGTTTCGCGACGTCGTGCCATTCGCCGTATTTCGCCATGTCGGCGTCGTTTTCGGCCAGGTAGAGGCAACCCTGTTGGGTAAAGGTCAAGTCCGGATCGCCGGTCTTTTCCGCCAGGCCCTGCCAGATCCGATTGGATTCGATCATGATCGGCAGTTCGGCAAGGTCGCGCCCCTGCTGCCGGATCCAGCCCCAATTGCGACTCGATTGTTCGCCGGCGACCCGGCCCTTGTCGCAAAGCAGAACCTTGGCCCCCCGCTCAGCCAGGAAATAGGCCGTCGCCGTGCCGGCGACCCCGGCGCCGATGACCACGACATCGACCGCCTCGGGCAAGGGATCGGAAAAGCGGACCGGAACCTGTTCGGTAATCGGTGGCATGGCGCCCGATTATAGACTCGGCGGCGGCCCGGTAAAGCAATATACGGACACCACCGGCCATTGAACAGCCTAAGGCGTCACCGTCGATAAATTGCCGAACCGCGGCCGGAACAGGGCCGAGGCATACAGCCGGCCATCGCCCAGCAGGCCAGCGGTCAGGATCGGGCGGAAATCGAAAAACACCTCGGCGACGACGACGTTTTCGTCGTCCCGAACCAGGAACCCGGCGGGCAGGATAGCCGCATCGCCGGCCCCGCCCAGGCGGCTGGCGGCGGGCGCCAGGCCGTATGTCCGCTGCCAGGCGATTTCCGCCCCACCGCCCGTACCGACGATGGCAGAGACAATGACCCGGCCATTGCCTTGCAC
>JANQIJ010000334.1 GCA_028282185.1 Rhodospirillales bacterium | reverse complement strand
GCCGGGCGGGGCGGCCGCCGCCATGGCGGCGGCCGCTGCCGCGTGATCGTATTCGAGCGCCCGATGGGAAACGACCAGGCCGTCGTTCGTCGCCTCGATCAGCGAATACCAGACCCGGGGCGTGCCGTCGTTGGCCGGCATGCCGATGACGCCCGGGTTGTGCCACAGACGGCCGCAGGTCAATTCCTGGGTAAACGGCAGGCCGGAATGACCGGCGATCACCGCATCGAGGCCGAGGGTGTCCAAAGCAACCTGCTTTTCCCGTTCCGGGGTCGAGGCGAAGACCCATTCCGAGATGTTACGTTCATGTCCATGGACGACGGCGAAGCGGCGACCCGCCAATTCGAAAGTCAGGGGGTGGGGAAGGTTCGCCATCCATGCGCTTTGTTCGGCCGTGATCCGCGCCTTGGCATGGGCGAACCAACGCACCGCCAGGAGGTCGCAGTCGGAGCCTTTTTCGAAGCCGCAGCCGCAATCCTCGCCGCCTTCGCCGAGCGCTTCCTCGCAATTGCCCATGACCACCTGGCAGCCCCAGTCGCGGATTGCTTCGACCGTATCGTGCGGATCGGCACAATAGGCGACGACGTCGCCGGTGCAGATCACGCGCGCGGCCGGAATGGCCAGACGCGCGGCTTCGGCCTTGAGCGCCAGGGTCGCCTGCAGGTTTGAATAGGGGCCGCCGAACAAGAGAACCGGCCCGTCGACGGGGCCCAGGTCAAGTGCCTTGGGGTCTCCGGTCGCCATTTCAGCCACCGCCGCTGCAACTGGCGCCGCCCAGGACGCAGAAGGTGGCGCAATGGGGATGGTTCAGGGTTACCGGGTTCAGGGCGTCGGCGAGCGTCTCGCCCATTTCGAACTGCCGGTCATAGGGCAACAGCGTACAGGGCAGAACCACGGGGGCGGCCGCGCCACGGCGCTTGACCACCATGCGCGAGGTGGCGCACATCATGTCCGCCGGATCGACGCCCAGGACGTTCCAGCAGGCTTCGCTGATTTCCGGAACGTCGCGGGTCGCATCCATGTCGGGAAACAGGACAAGGTCCGCGGCCGAGCCGGCGTCGAGGCTTAAACCCCGCCCTTCGAACAGGCCGGCGAAACCGGCGCGGATGTCGGCCTCGGTCTCGTCCCAGGTCAGGCGCGCGGCGACCGTGATGCTGAAGCCTTCCGCCGCCAGCCATTCGAGGCCGCGCACCATCGGCGCCCAGGTGTCCCGGCCGCGGATCAACTCGTGTCGCTCGGGCTGGTAATGGTCGATGGAAACGCGAAGCGCCAGGGCGTTGCCGTGGCGTTCGCGGATTGCCGAAAGCTCGTCGCGGCGCTGCCACAGGGGCGCCATGGCGTTGGTCAGGACCAGGACGCGGAAGCCCCGGGACAGCGCGTCTTCCAGCATGCCGGGCAGGTCGCGGTTCATGAACGGCTCGCCGCCGGTGAAACCGATTTCCCCGACTGGCAGGCCCTTGCCTTCGATTTCGTCGAGATAGGCGGCGACCTCCTGCCGGGTGATATAGGCCAGGCGATCGTTCTTCGGACTGCTTTCGATGTAACAGCCGTCGCATTCGATGTTGCACAGGCTGCCGGTGTTGATCCATAGCGTTTCCAGGCGTGCCAGCGCGACCCGGGCCCGGGGCTGGCCCTGGATGGTGACCGCCGGGTCGCGGAATTTCGCCGGGTTCAGCGCTTTGCTGCCGTTGTCGGTGTCGTGTCTTACCTTGGCCTGGGCCATGTCTTGTCCTTCTGTCGTGGCGCGCGCAGCTGCGGCATCGCCAATCGCTTTTTCATTTAGCGAGTTACTGACCTCGCGGCCATAAACAATTTGTTGAACGGGCGTCAGCGCCTGTCAACGGCCATGGGCGCCCGCCGGCTTGCCAGGCGTCGGCCGATCCCCTATAGCTCTCAGTCTTCTCGGGCCGTTCGAGCGCATGCGATCGGCGGCCCCGGGTTCGGGCGGGTGTAGCTCAGTGGTAGAGCACGAGCTTCCCAAGCTCGGTGTCGAGGGTTCGATTCCCTTCACCCGCTCCAATCTTCTGCGCTGTTTCCTGATCGATGCCCCCGTTTGCCTGAGATTGCAGGGCGGCCGGCGGCCGTCCGGGCGGATCAAGCGCCGAGCGCCATCGCGTGGTGGTCCATGTGATCGGCGATGAAGCTGGCGATGAAGTAATAGGAATGGTCGTAGCCGTCCTGCATGCGCAGGGTCAGCTCCTGATCCACTTCCTGGCAGGCCTGGCCCAGCAGGTGCGGCTTCAATTGATCGTCCAGGAACTCGTCCGCCGTGCCCTGGTCGATCAGAATGTCGCCGGCGAAGAAATGGCCCGATTTGATCAGTTCGGTGGCGTCGTATTCGCGCCACAGGTGGTCGTCGTCACCCAGGTAGCCCTTGAACGCCTTCTGGCCCCAGGGAACCTGCGTCGGCGCGACGATCGGCGAAAACGCCGACAGCGATTTGTAAACCCGCCGTTCACGCAGCGCGATGACCAACGCCCCATGGCCGCCCATGGAATGGCCGAAGATGCCCTGGCGCTCGCGGTCTGCGCCGCCGATGCCGTTGAACACAACGTCGGGCAGTTCCTCGGTCACATAGCTGTACATGTTGTAGTTCCGAGACCAGGGTGATTGCGTCGCGTTGACGTAAAATCCGGCGCCCGAGCCGAAATCGTAGGCATCGTGTTCGCCCGGATGGTCGGTGCCCCGGGGACTGGTGTCCGGCGCCACGACCATCAGGTTGTGGCGGGCTGCATGCTGCTGGAACCCGGACTTGAAGATGAAGTTCTCTTCCGTGCAGGTCAGGCCCGAGAGCCACCACAACACCGGCACGTTGCCCGCGGCGGTGCCGTTGACGATCGCCGGCGGCGTATAGACCGCGAACCGCATGTCGCAGGCGCAAATGTCCGAGGCGTGCTGCCAGATCGTCTGCAGCCCGCCGAAGGATTTGTTTTCTGAAACCTTTTTCATCTTGATGCCTTGGTCCCCAGCGTTTGCAGTACGGTGATGGATCATCGGCGCAAGGTCAAGGGGCCGGCCGGGCTCATGCCTCCGGCCGTTTGCGGAAGATGTGATTTGCCATATAGGTCATCACCGTCTCGCCCGTCTGGTTGACGGTTGCGTAGCGGATCTTGACGTAGCCGCGGTCGGGTTTCGAGCCCGAGGGGCGGCTTTCCAGAACCTCTGCCTCGACGTGCAGGGTGTCGCCCGGCCGCACCGGTTTCAGCCAGCGCAGTTCGTCGATTCCCGGCGAGCCCATGGAGCAGGCGTTCATGAGGTTTTCCTGGAACCACAACCGGAACGTCACCAGCAATGTCTGAAAGCCCGAGCCGATGATCCCCCCGAACGGCCCGTCCCGGGCGGCTTCGGCATCGATGTGAAACGGTTGCGGATCCCAATCCCAGGCGAAATCCATGATCTGCGCCTCGGTCAGGGTCATGCCCCGGGTCTTGAAGGTGCGGCCGGGGGGAAAGTCTTCGAAATACAGGTCGGTCATGACGGGTCCGTTGTCAGGCAGGTGGCGGGGCCGGCGGCGGTCAGTCGCCGGCGCGGATGTCTTCCAGGTCCGGTGCCGGTTCGGCGGGATCGAAATAGCCTTCGATCAAACCGAATTCGCGCAGCGGCCGGCGGACCATGGGAAAACTGGTCATGCCGTCGGGCATGCGCATCAGCGCGGCGGCGAAATCGCCCTTGGCTTCATCGCGCCGGTCCTGTTCGCGGCGCAGCAGGCCCCGCGTGAACCAGCCGCGCCAGTCCCCGGGCGCAAGCGCCACCGCTGTGTCGCAATCCCCCGTCGCCCGCTCCCATTGCTTTTCCAGGGCCAGGGCGCGACAGCGGACGCGCAGCGCCTTGACGTTTTCCGGCCAATAGAGGACGGCCTGGTCGAAATCGGCAAGCGCCAGGTCGCGTTGTTGGACCCGGACCAGGGCGCGGCCGCGGAAATAATGCGCATCGGACAGTTGGCGCGGCTCAAGCGTCGCCGAACGGATCGCCGCCGTCAGATGGACCACCGCCCTTTGATAGCTTTTTTGCTTCATGGCGCGCAGCCCCTTGGCCAGTTCGCCCCGGCCGTCGGCCTGCTCGGGCTTGGCCGGCGCGCCGTCGTCCGCCCGACCCTGTTGGCCCGGATGGATCAGGATCGTGGTGAACAATATGGCGAGAACGAAGTAGCGCATGGATTTCGCCGTCTTACTGGTTTGGCGGATTGGTCGTTGCGAGAATAATCGCGAGCGGTATTGAAATTGCCTTGTCCTCATCGACCATCACAAGGAGTTCGTGTCTGACGACGGGGCTCGACAACGCGTTCAGGCGCAGGCTCTCGAATGCGGCATGCGCCAAGGCCAGATCGTACACTCTTTTCCGCGCGGCTTCATCTCCCGCCGCGACCCTCGGTCTCAGCGCTTGCATCTCGCGCGTCATTGCCTCTTCGGGAACCCATTCGGTCAACCGTTGGGCGATCCGACGCAGGAACGCGGGGTCGCCGCCGCCGAAGAATGCCGCCCATGCGATGTCCATCCGGTATTGATCCGAAACCACCATGGAAGCATAGGTGTTGGGATCGACGGACCTTAGTTCTTCGGCGAACCCGGCCGGCAGGTTCATCGCCTCGATGCCGGCAAGCCTCGCGCCGTTGCCGGAATGGGCCACGGCCTGGGCGACGAAGACGCGGCGGTCCGGGTCTGGATCGTCCGCGAAACCGCTGACGAAGGCGAGCAACCTGTCCGGGTGCAGGTCGCGAAGCGCCAATGCGTAGAACGCCAACAAGGTCGCCCGGGCGTGGGGGTGGTTGGCGATCTGTTCGGCCGCCACAAGGTCGTCGATGTTCAATGCCCGCAATTGGGCGAAGGCCGATGCCGGGCTCGGGTCGAGATGATAATCGCCGACGAACTTGGACAAGGACTTGTTGGTCGGGTACAGGGTAAATCCGCCCCAGGCGGGTCCCGCAAGAATAAGGGCCAAGAGCACCAGGCCCAGGCCTGAAGCGGGTCCCAAGGGTCGTCGGCATGACCGGTCTCGGCTCAAAAAGTGACCACGCTTCGAATGCTTTTTCCTTCGTGCATCAGGTCGAAGCCCTTGTTGATGTCGTCCAAGGGCATGACATGGGTGATCAG
>JANQIJ010000227.1 GCA_028282185.1 Rhodospirillales bacterium | reverse complement strand
TTTACGCTGCGCCGCCGCCGCCGCGCCCGGGCGGACAGGGGCGGCGGCCGGTGACGGTGACGATCAGGGCGTTCGTGAAACGCTTGCTCCCCGTCTGGCGGACGGTCCTCGGCCATATGCCGGGCGGCTTCCGAACCGGGCCGGCGGCGGTCCTCTTGGCCGTCGTCGGTCTGGGCCTTTTCCTATGGGGGGCGCATATGCCGGCCAAGGCCTGGGTCGCCCAGGTCATGCTCGACCAAGCCTGGCAGGACGCCCGGGCCGGCCGGCCGACGGCCAGGCCCTGGCCCTGGGCCGACATGGTGCCGGTGGCGCGGCTGTCGATTGCCCGCCTGGACACGACCAACATCGTCTTGTCCGGCGCGCGCGGACGGACGTTGGCCTTCGGTCCGGGCCATCTGGACGGCACGGCGCTGCCCGGGACGCCCGGCCACAGCGTGGTCTCGGCCCATCGCGACACCCATTTCAAGCACCTGCGCGATGCCGTCGTCGGCGACCTGATCCGGGTCGAGCGCCCGTCCGGCGCGGTCAATGCCTATCGCATCGTCGAAAAACGGGTGATCGACAGCCGCCGGGAACAGATCATGGTTCATGCCGACCGAGACCTGTTGACCCTGGTCACTTGCTATCCGTTCGAGAACTGGGATCCGGGGGGCCCCCTGCGCCTGATTGTCACCGCCGAGGCACGATCTGCGGAAACCGCATGGTGACGCTGGGCCCGCTTTGCCCCTAACATGGCCGCGAACCAACCCCCGGGGTCCAATGCCCGGGGCAAGACATCGCGCCCCGCTGGGCCGATACGACCATCGGGGAGGATGACATGGCCGTTTCCACCATCGACAGTGCGTTGTTCCGCGACCAGTTTTCGACCGCCGCCATGCGCGCCGCCTTCGACGATCAAGCGACGGTTCAGAAATGGCTCGATGTCGAGGCGGCGCTCGCCCGGGCGCAGGCGGCGCTGGGCATCATCGAAGACGCCGCCGCGGGGGAAATCACCCGCGCCGCCGATGTGGCGCTCTATGACCTGGATGCCATGAAACAGGAAATGGACCGGACCAGTCATCCCATCGTGCCGCTGGTCCGGGCCATGGCGGCACAATGCGGCAAACAGGGCGCCCCGGCGGCGGGCGAGGTCGTTCATTGGGGGGCGACGACCCAGGACATCATGGATACCGGCCTGGTCCTGCAGATGAAGGACGCCGTCGACCTGATCCGCGACGGCTTGGGGTCCCTCGAAGGGCATCTGGCCGACCTGGCCCGGGCCCATCGCGACACGCCCATGGCCGGGCGGACCCATGGCCAGCAGGCCCTGCCCATCACCTTCGGGTACAAGGCCGCGGTCTGGCTTGACGAGGTGCGGCGCCACCGCGACCGCCTGGACGCCATGGCCGAACGGGTCCTGGTCGGACAGTTCTCCGGCGCCGTCGGGACCTTTGCCGCGATCGGCGCCAAGGGCCCGGAAGTCGCGGCCCGGATGATGGCGGACCTGGGCCTCGGCGCGCCGGTGATCAGCTGGCACGTGTCGAAGGACCGGCCGGCGGACTACGCCACCGCCGTCGCCCTGATCGCCGGCGCCACGGCCCGCATCGCCCATGAGGTGGCGACCCTGCAGCGCACGGAACTGGCCGAACTGGAAGAACCCTTTCCGCCGGGCAAGGTCGGGTCCTCGACCATGCCGCAGAAACGCAATCCGGCGATCTGCGAGGGCGTGCAGGCGCTCGCCCGCCTGGCCTGGGCCTGCGTGCCGCCGGCCCTGGAAGGCATGGTCGCCGAGCACGAACGGGACAAGATCGCCAATCAGGGCGAGCGTGATTTCATCCCGCGGCTTAGCTGCTATGTCGAGGCGGCGATCCGCAAGACGGTCTATGTCGTCTCCGGCCTGACCGTGCGGCCCGACAACATGCGTAGAAATCTGGACCTCACCGGCGGCTTGTTGCTCTCGGAAGCGGTGATGATGAAGCTGGGGGAAAGCATCGGCCGTAACACGGCCCATGACATCGTCTATGACTGCGCCATGCAGGCCTTCGAACAGGGCCAGGTGTTCCGTGACCTGCTGGCCGTCCATCCCAAGGTGTCCGAGGTCATGACGCCGGCGGATCTGGACGCGCTTTTGGATCCGGCGGCCTATACGGGTCTCTCGGCGGAATTGGTCGATAGAGTTCTGGAAAACTAGTCGAAAGGCAAACCCAATCGAATACACATGGCGTGTTTCGAGCAGCATGGAATCATAGGTTAATTCCCATATTGCCCGAATCCTGATCTCAAGGATGCCAACCAATGACATATTCTGTCAAGAAAACAGAACAAATAAAGAACATTTTCAATATGAAATTTCATTCAAACCAGTCTATATCTTTTCCATGCCCACCGATCCGCAGTCAACCAATCCGATCCCAGAAACCGCGCCCGATCCCGCCCAGGGATTGCGCGAGGCCACGGTTCCGTTCCGGCCGCTGCGCCGTGCGGCCGTGGCGGAAGGACCGGACTTCGCCCTACAAAGCGAATTCCAGCCGGCGGGCGACCAGCCCCAGGCCATCGAAGAGTTGACCCAAGGCCTGGAGGCCGGCGAGAAGGACCAGGTGCTTCTGGGGGTCACCGGGTCCGGCAAGACCTTCACCGTGGCCCATGTGATCAGGAATCTGGGCCGGCCCGCCCTGGTGCTGGCCCCCAACAAGACCCTGGCGGCCCAGCTGTACGGTGAAATGACCGAGTTTTTCCCGGAAAATGCCGTCGAGTACTTCGTCAGCTACTACGACTACTACCAGCCGGAAGCCTATGTGCCCCGGACCGACACCTATATCGAGAAGGACGCTTCGATCAACGAACAGATCGACCGCATGCGCCATTCGGCGACCCGCGCCCTTCTGGAACGCAACGATGTGGTCATCGTCGCCTCGGTCTCCTGCATCTACGGCATCGGCGCGGTCGAGACCTATGCGGAAATGATCGTCCGCCTGAAGCCCGGCGGGCGCATCGACCGTCAAAAACTGCTAAAGCAGTTGGTGGAGCTGCAGTACCGGCGCAACGACCTGGCCTTCGGCCGCGGGACATTTCGGGTGCGGGGCGACGTGGTCGAAATCTTCCCCTCCCACCTGGAGGACCGGGCCTGGCGCCTGTCCCTGTTCGGCGACGAGGTCGAGGCGATTTGGGAGATCGATCCCCTGACCGGCGAGAAGATTGCGGCCCTGGATCAGGTCATCGTCTATCCCAATTCCCATTACGTCACGCCGCGGCCGACGTTGATGCAGGCGATTCCCCAGATCAAGGCCGAATTGAAACAGCAGCTTGCCCGCTTCCATGCGGACGGCAAGCTTTTGGAGGCGCAACGGCTTGAGGAACGCACGACCTTCGATCTGGAGATGTTGGAGACCACGGGGCATTGTTCCGGGATCGAAAATTACAGTCGCTACCTGACCGGGCGGGCGCCCGGCGAACCGCCGCCGACGCTGTTTGAATACCTGCCGGAAAACGCGCTCTTGGTGGTTGACGAAAGCCACGTCACCGTGCCGCAGTTGGGCGGCATGTTCCGGGGTGATTACGCACGCAAATCGACCTTGTCCGAATTCGGCTTTCGCCTGCCCAGTTGTATCGACAACCGGCCGCTGAAATTCGAGGAATGGGAAAGCATGCGGCCGCAGACGGTGTTCGTCTCCGCGACCCCGGGGCCTTGGGAGCTGGAACGTACCGCTGGTGTAATAACCGAGCAGGTGGTCCGGCCGACGGGCTTGATCGACCCGCCCTGCATCGTCCGCCCGGTGGAAAATCAGGTCGATGACCTGCTGGCCGAGGTCAAACAGGTGGCCGCCAACGGCCAGCGCGCCCTGGTCACCACCCTGACCAAGCGGATGGCCGAGGATCTGACCGAATACCTGCACGAACAGGGGGTGCGGGTGCGCTACATGCATTCGGACATCGACACCCTGGAACGCATCGAAATCATCCGCGATCTGCGCCTTGGCGCGTTCGACATACTGGTCGGTATCAACCTTTTGCGGGAAGGATTGGACATTCCCGAATGCGCCCTGGTGGCGATTTTGGACGCGGACAAGCCCGGCTACCTCAGGTCCAAGACGTCCCTGGTGCAGACCATCGGCCGCGCCGCGCGGAACGTCGACGGCCGGGTGATCCTATACGCCGACAACACGACGGAGGCGCTGGATTACGCGCTCGCCGAAACCAACCGGCGGCGGGAAAAGCAGCAGGCCTACAACGAACAGCATGGCATAACGCCGGCAAGCGTGAAGAAGGGCCTCTCCAGCGCCCTCGAAAGCGTTTACGAGGGCGATTACGTCACCGTCGATACGGGCGAGGCCGGCGAAACCGAGCTGGTCGGCCACAATCTGGCCACCGTAATCGATGACATGACGGAAAAGATGAAAAAAGCCGCTGCCGACCTGGAATTCGAGGAAGCGGCCCGGCTCCGGGATGAGATCCGCAGGCTCGAGGCGGTCGATCTGGGCCTCGCCGCTCCCGGTACGGCGCCGTCGCAATATGTGTCCCGCAAACCGGGGGCGGAAAAGCGCGCTCCTGGCGGCCCTTCTTGGAAACCCAAGGGAAAAGGCGCCCGCAAGGCCGCCAGACGGCCGCCGAAGCGGGGGCGGTGATGCTGGGCGTGTTTGTTCGGCTGCTGGGCAGGGACGATGCGGCCTATACCCGCAACCGGTTTCCTCGGCCCGTCCGCAAAGAGGCCGTCGCAGCCGACTGGCGCGGCCGGGGATTCGATTTTCGCAGCCAGACCCATTGGGTCGGCCAGGTGTTCGAAGAGGTCTCCTTTGATTTCGCGACGGTGGTTTGCGTGTTCGACGGCAGTTTGAAGATATCGGCCCAGGGCAAAACCTGGGTCATGACCCAGGGGGATGAACTCAAGGTTCCGAAGTGGACGCCGCTCAAGGTCCGGACGGACCGCCACAGCCCGACCCATTGGGCTTATGGCCATGCCTGGCGGGACCTGGCGACCTACAGCGCCTATTGAGGGTTCCGGTGACGTCCACGCCCGTGATCCGCAAGAGGTTCCCGCTGCCTCTTGATCGCGACCAGGTGGCCGGTGACTGGCGCACGGGGCTACGATTGCCGCCTGTTCACCGACCCGCCCGGTCGGCCTTGGGAAGATTTTGTCCATGATTGCAATGAGTTGGTCATCGTCACTGAGGGTAAGTTCGAGCTTGAGATCGCGGGCTGGGTGATCCATCCCGGCCCCGGTGACGAGGCCTTCATCCCGGCCCAGGCCGTCCATTCCGTGCGCAACCGGCATCCCGGCACCACTCGGTGGCTATACGGATACGATTAGGTCGGTGAGCAATGTAGGGTTCTGGGCATCTGGGCAAACGCGTCGTCGCGGGTCGCTGATCCGCTCGGGGTTTGCTTTTTCTTTCGCGCAAACGCGTCGTCGCGGATCGCTGATCCGCTCGGGGTTTGCGGTTACCCCCCCAACAACCCCGGCGTCATGTGCCACATGAGCGACCAATGGCCGCCCTTGTCGGTGATGATCGGGTCGCGCTCCAGGCAGGCCACGGCGCCGGGGTCGAAGGCGAAGACGCCGGCGTCGGGCTCGCCGGCGACAAAGTAAGACGCGACGCGGCTCATGAAGGGGTCGTGACCGACGACCATGGTATCCTCGGTCCATTGGCCCGCCAATTCGACCAGGGTGTCGAGCCTGGACGACGGTTTCAGATCCTTCATTTCCTCGACGATCATGCCGGGACCGATGACCGGAGAGAAGGCCAGCGCCGTCTGCTGCGCGCGGAGGATTTCCGAATGCAGCACGCGCCCGACCCTGACACCGGCGCGGCCCAGGAACGAGGCCATGCGGTCCACGTCCTTCTGGCCCTGGTCGCTGAGCGGCCGGTCGGGGTTTTCGTCCTTGGTCACGGCCAAGCCGTGGCGGACGAGATAAAGGCGCATGGATCGGACTCCCTCGTGCCGTTCGTTTTTCGGAATATAGCAGGTCGGGGGCCGCTCGGCGGCAAAGAAAAAGATGTCCGGTGGCCCGTCTTCTGCGCGGCCGGCGTCGGTGCGCGTGAGTGCCGAAAATGACCAAGCAACGGGTCGTTTAAAGAAAGGCTTGATGCAAATATCACGAAAAACGTGTATATATTTATATGATAAATTTTATAATAGTAAATACCTTGGATGGATGTTGTGGCCGCAGGCGGGTATGCCGCTTGAATCATGACCGCCGGGGATGCCTGCCAACCGAGACGGATGTCGTTCCGTCTCCACGCAGGAAACAGGGGAGGCAGTATTGTGGACGCGACAGTTAGCGTGAATCCGGATTGGCCGTTTAACCCAAAGCCTGATCCAGCCCCGCCGGTTCTGCCCAATAAATGGGAATGTACGGCGTTGCTGCAGTCCTACAGTCCACCGCCCCCTATAGATTCAAAAACCATTCCGTTCTACCAGCTTTGCCTCGCCCATATTGCGTTTTCCGACGGCGACGTCATGTCCATCTGCGTCGTCGGGCAGGAGTACGGCACCTGGTGGTACAAGATAACACCCGACGAGACCCGGGTTTCCAGGGACCTGGGTGTCAGTTGGTCGGTCGTGGACATGGGTTGGACCCTGCCGACGACCTTGTGGCTCGATAGCCATGCGAGCTATTTCAATACCGGGTATTTGAACTGGATGGAGGCGCAGGAGGTCGATTGGTGGAAGCAACCTGTTTCCGGTTCGAACGCGACGACATGGATTTGGTTCGACAGCACCACGGAACTTCCTTTCCGAATGATGTTCGGCGCACCGCCCCCGGCGCCGGACAAAGGCGATCCGGACCAGTTGGCGTTTTTTCAGAATTTCTCCTTCACCTATTTCCCAACGTTCGAAGCGACGGACACACCCAAGACCGATACTTGGGTCGCCCCCTCCATAGACGGCTTCCAGGCGGGAAATCCGGACGGCTACGATTTGATCGAGTGGAATCCCCATTTCTGGATGAACACGGTCATGACGCCCGTGGACTCCATGAGCCTGCCTTTGCCCACCGTCGTTCTCTATCAGTGGAAGCCCGATACGGACTACCAAGTCGCGACCGACCGGGCTCAAGCGACTCTGATGTCCTATTCCTACCAACCGACCTATAAATGCCTCATGCAGGAGGCACTCTTGTATGGCGTCGCGCCGAGCGGGACAACGCCCCCGCCCCATGCGGGCGATGGTTATTTGTTCGATTGGGGGCTGAATTTCCCGGCCAGGTTCGGTGTTACGTCTTGCCAGAACATGGGGCTGGGGCAGGAGCCCCCGGACTGGGCCAGCATCCCGTCCGTGAACGGAACGATCCATGGCACAATCAAGAATAATGCGGCGCTCTCGCCCAATCAGACCACAAACCTGATTACGGTTCTGTTCCCGCCCTCGAAAGAGTATCCCCAGGGGAGGTATCTATGGACCTGGTATAGCCTTCTGCCTCAATCGAACAATGGCAAGCACTGCCGGCCGGTCACGTTCATGGAATCCGCCTCGACGATTTCCGAGGGCGGTACGAGCCTCGCGCTCGCGGATTATTACAATTACAACGAACAGACGACGTGGTTCTCCGGCGAATACTTCACCCTGCCTGAGCTTTGCAAAGACAAGAAAAGCGGTGTGTCCTGATGGTTGGACCGCAATCCCCGTCGATGCCTAACTCAAAACAGAAACGTTATTCAAAGCTTTTGGGCGCGCGTCGAAGGGCAATGGCGACGGTGCGGAGCGCTGCTTCGATCACCGGTGCTTTCTTGATCTTGGCTCTACTGTCGGCGCCATCGGGCGCGACGTCCTTGGACCCCGTATTCAGGGCCTACGTTCCGGACCCATTGTTCATGCGGAACTCGGGTTTTGATTTCTCCAATGTCAGTTGGATGGCGCTGACGCCTGATGAAAGACAAATTTACGTCGTGCAGCGTGGTGCGCCGGCTGTCTCCATATGGACGCTCGACGGGCGGCACATCCGGTCTTGGGATGAGGATAAATTGGGAGAGCCCCATTCGCTTACCTTCCAGGTTTTGTCCGACGGCAGGACCGTCGTTTGGATTACCGATATGGCGCCGCCGATCACGACCGGCGGAACCAGTTACGGACACTGCATCAAGAAGTTCACGCCGGAAGGAAGTTATCTCGGCAGCATCGGCACTTGTGGCGAGAACAGCGAGGGGACCGGAATTGATCCCGTCCAATTCGACAAGGTTACCGACGTTGCCTTCCAGGGCGACAACAAAATGTGGGTTACGGACGGGGATTTGGACGGACTGAACAACCGAGTTCTATCCATCGATATTGTAAATGGCAAAGTGGAGACAGTATGGTCCGCGCCTGATGATAAGCCGGGATCGGGCGAAAAGGAATTCAACCTTCCCCATGCCATTGACGTGGACTCCTGCGACCGCGTGTTCGTTGCGGATGCTCTAAATCACCGTGTCCAGATCATCAAAACGGACGGGACTTTCCTGCAGCAGCTTCGATGTTTCGGCCAAAACGGGGTCTATGGTTTAACGGTCGAGGATTCGAAGCTTTATGTCTCGAGCAGCGGTACGAACTTCGACGGTAAAGGCAAGATTTCCATTTACGGTGTCTCGGCAAGTTGTACACAACCGCTCCCGGTTGAGAGGGGATGCGAGGCCCTATACGAATGGCCCATGGCGTTGCCGGAAGGTACGGGGTCAGAAGCGCTTCACGCGATAGATGCAGAGCGGACCGGCGCCTTCGTTCTTATTTCACCTTTGGGGGGTGATGTGCTGCCACAGCGCTGGAACAAGGTCTACCTGCCCAAGTAGCATGGATAGGATCTGGGTCGCCTTGCAGACTTCGGATGATACCGGGGCCTAAGCGGCGGCGGCGACCATCGCTTCGGCGATCTTGATTTCCGCTTCCGCCGAGGCCTGGGCCCGGGCATCCTCGCCCGCCTCGCCCAGTGCCCGTTGCGCGGCGTCCAGGCGGCTCGCGGCGGCGGATTTGTCCAAGGCGCCGACGGGGATCGCTTCCTCGGCCAGGACGGTGCAGGCTTCCGGGTTGATTTCGACGAAGCCGCCGGCGACGAAGATCTCGCTGGTTACCTTACCGCCCGCGTGCATGGCGATGACGCCCGGCCGCACGGTGCCGATCAAGAGCGAATGGCCGGGCAACACGCCCAGGTCGCCCTCGCCGCCGGGGATCACGACCATCTCGACCGCTTCAGAGGCCACTTGCTCCTGCGGCGAGACCAGTTCGAACTGAATCGTATCGGCCATGGTTCAGATTCCTTTTATTGCGGCCCTCTCTCCTGCCCGGTCACCCGTCACGTGATACGCTCGTGCGTGGCCGGGTGGGGGAGAGGGCCAGTGCCGCGACGATGATTTACGCCGCTTCCGCCGCCAGTTTCTTCGCCTTGTCGAGCGCTTCGTCGATGGTGCCGACCATGTAGAAAGCCGCTTCCGGCAGGTGGTCGTATTCGCCGTCGACGATGCCCTTGAAGCCGGAAATCGTGTCTTCCAAGGAGACCAGCACGCCCGGCGTGCCGGTGAAGACTTCGGCCACGTGGAACGGCTGGCTGAGGAAGCGTTGGATTTTCCGCGCCCGGGCGACGGTCAGTTTGTCCTCTTCCGACAGTTCGTCCATGCCTAGGATGGCGATGATGTCCTGCAAAGACTTATAGGTCTGCAGCGTCTGTTGCACCTGGGTGGCGACGTTGTAGTGTTCTTCGCCGATGACCCGCGGATCGAGAATCCGCGAGGTGGAATCGAGCGGGTCCACGGCCGGATAGATGCCCAGTTCGGCGATCTGGCGCGACAGCACCGTGGTCGCGTCCAGGTGGGCGAAGGAGGTCGCCGGCGCCGGGTCGGTCAGGTCGTCGGCCGGCACGTAAATCGCCTGCACCGAGGTGATCGAGCCCTTCTTGGTGGAGGTGATCCGTTCCTGCAGAGCGCCCATGTCGGTGGCCAGGGTCGGCTGATAGCCCACGGCCGAGGGAATGCGGCCCAACAGCGCCGACACTTCCGAGCCGGCTTGCGTAAAGCGGAAGATGTTATCGACGAACAGCAAAACGTCCTGGCCCTCTTCGTCGCGGAAATATTCCGCCTGGGTCAGGCCGGTGAGCGCAACGCGGGCGCGGGCCCCCGGGGGTTCGTTCATCTGACCATAGACCAACGCCGCTTTGGAGCCGTCGCCTTCCAGGTCGATGACCCCGCCTTCGATCATTTCGTGGTACAGGTCGTTGCCTTCGCGGGTCCGTTCGCCGACGCCGGCGAACACGGAATAGCCGCCGTGGCCCTTGGCGACGTTGTTGATCAGTTCCATGATCAGTACCGTCTTGCCCACGCCGGCGCCGCCGAACAGGCCGATCTTGCCGCCCTTGGCGTAGGGCGCGATCAGATCGACGACCTTGATGCCCGTGGTCAGGATTTCCGTTTCCGTCGCCTGATCGGCGAAGGCCGGGGCCTGCTTATGGATCGGCGACTTCATCTTGGTCGTCACCGGGCCGCGTTCGTCCACCGGGTCGCCGGTCACGTTCATGATCCGGCCGAGCGTTTCCGGGCCCACCGGCACGGCGATGCTGTCGCCCGTGTCGGTCACTTCGGTGCCGCGTTGCAGGCCGTCCGTGGTGTCCATGGCCACCGTGCGCACGGTGTTTTCGCCCAGGTGCTGCGCCACTTCGAGGACCAGCAGGCGATCGCCGATGTTTACATTGAGGGCGTTCAGAATCTCCGGCAGGTCGCCGTCGAACTGGACGTCCACCACGGCGCCCAGAACCTGGGACACCTTACCAACGCTGTTCGTCGCCATTTCTAACTTACTCCCGTTCTGATCGGTCAACAGCAGGCCACTGAAGAACCCTGGCAGGACTGCGTTACTGGCCGGACATGCCGTATGGCAGGCGCAGGGATGAAGGCGATGCTGGGCGCATCGTCGAAACCGTGCAACGAACCAGACGGCATGTCACGCCGTAACCCGAAGGGAAACCGGAAAATGACCGAATGATCGCGTCGGATGCCGCTTGTGATGCTCCCGGCATCACGGCGCGTCTTCCTCCTAATCCTCGAAAATTTTCCATGTTTCGCAGCCTCTTCAGAGTTCTTCAGTGACCTGCTTAAAGCGCTTCCGCGCCCGAGATGATTTCGATGAGTTCCTTGGTGATGAAGGCCTGACGCGTCCGGTTGTAGGTCAGCGTCAGGTTGTCGATCATGTCGCCGGCGTTGCGGGTCGCTGAGTCCATGGCGGTCATCCTGGCCCCGTGCTCGGAGGCAGCGCTCTCCAAAAGCGCCTGGAAGACCTGCACCGCCATGTTGCGGGGCAAAAGATCGGCGAGGATTTCCTCTTCCTCCGGCTCGTAGATGTAAATGGCCGAGGGGCCCTCCGGTTTCTCGGCCTCGTCGTCGGCTTCCGGCAGTTGGAAGGGGATCAACTGTTGGCGGGTGACGACCTGGGTCATGGCCGATTTGAAGCGGTTGAACACGATGGTGCAGACGTCGAATTCGCCCGCGTCGAACATGTCCGTGATCGTCGCGGCGACGCCGGCGGCTTCGTCGTATTCGATGCCTTTCTTGCCGATGCCTTCCACCGTGTCGACGATGTCCGATTGGAAATCGCGTTTCAGAAGGTCGCGCGCCTTGCGTCCGACGCAGAGGATCTTCACCGTCTTGCCGCCGCCTTTGAGCTGGCGCGCCAGATTGCGCACGTCGCGCACGATCGATCCGTTGAACCCGCCGCAGAGGCCTCGGTCGGCGGTGCAGGCGACCAACAGGTGGACCTTGTCCTGGCCGGTGCCGGCGAGCATCCTGGGCGCGCCTTCGGGATCGCCGATGGACGCGCCGATGGCACCGACCATGCCTTCCATGCGCAGCGCATAGGGCCGGGCGGCCTCGGCGCCTTCCTGCGCCCGGCGCAGCTTGGCCGCGGCCACCATCTTCATGGCCGAGGTGATCTTCTGCGTCGACTTGACGCTGTTGATCCGGATTTTCAGATCCTTCAAAGAGGGCATGGGAACGCCGTTCCTTCGTTACCGCTAATTCGGTCCAATCACGCCCCGCCTTAGGCGGCGAAGGACTTGGTGAAGTCGTCGAGGAACGCCTTCAGCTTCTCGGTGGTTTCGTCCGACAGGGCCTTTTCCTCGGTGATGGTGTCGAGGATGTGTTTGCCCTTGTCGCGCAGCACGTCGAGCAACCGGTTTTCATAGGTCGTGACGTCGCCGACGGCGATGCCGTCCGTGAAGCCGTTGGTCCCGGCGAAGATGATCGCCACCTGTTCGGCCACGGTCAGCGGCGAATACTGCGGCTGTTTCAGCAGTTCCGTCAGGCGGGCACCCCGGGCCAGCAGCTTCTGCGTCGCCGCGTCCAGGTCCGACGCGAACTGGGCGAAGGCCGCCATTTCCCGGTATTGCGCCAGTTCCAGCTTGATCGAGCCGGCGACCTGTTTCATCGCCTTCACCTGGGCCGAGGAGCCCACCCGCGAGACCGAAAGGCCGACGTTCACCGCCGGGCGGATGCCCTTGTAGAACAGTTCCGTTTCCAGGAAGATCTGGCCGTCGGTGATGGAAATCACGTTGGTCGGGATATAGGCCGAAACGTCGCCGGCCTGGGTTTCGATGACCGGCAGGGCGGTCAGGGAGCCGGCGCCTTCGTCGTCGTTCATCTTGGCCGCCCGTTCCAGCAAACGGGAATGCAGGTAGAACACGTCGCCGGGATAGGCTTCGCGGCCCGGCGGGCGGCGAAGCAGCAGCGACATCTGCCGATAGGCGACGGCCTGTTTCGACAGATCGTCATAGAAGATGACGGCATGCATGCCGTTGTCTCGGAAGTATTCGCCCATGGCGCAGCCCGTATAGGGCGCCAGGAACTGCATCGGCGCCGGTTCCGACGCGGTCGCCGCGACGACGATGGAATACTTCATGGCGTCGTAGTCTTCCAAGGTCTTGACCAACTGGGCCACGGTGGAGCGCTTCTGGCCGACGGCGACATAGACGCAATAGAGCTTTTCCGCTTCGTCCTTGGCGTTCTCGTTGACCGACTTCTGATTGAGGATCGTGTCGACGATCACCGCGGTCTTGCCGGTCTGGCGGTCGCCGATGATCAGTTCCCGCTGGCCGCGGCCGACGGGGATCAGGCTGTCGATGGCCTTAAGGCCCGTCTGCACCGGCTCGTGCACCGATTTCCGCGGGATGATGCCGGGGGCCTTGACCTCGACCAAGCGGCGTTCGGTGGCGTCGATCTCGCCCTTGCCGTCGATCGGGTTGCCCAGGCCGTCGACCACGCGGC
>JANQIJ010000171.1 GCA_028282185.1 Rhodospirillales bacterium | reverse complement strand
ATCCCGGACCGTGATCGATTACCCGGATCTGGTTCGACGACTGATCGACAGTGGCAAGGAGACTTTCGTTTCCCTCGGTTTCTGGGAAGGCGACGATTGGCCGTTCGGCGCACCCGGCGGCAACCTGCGCTACATCTTCTGCCGCTCCCATTATCCCAGTTTCCCGGAACATATGGTCGGCCTGCCCGAACGGTTTTCCGAAGACGGCTATTTCGGCTACAGCTGCCATTACCAGGGCACCGCGGCGGCGCTGACCGCCCTGGCCCGGGGGGCGCGGTTCGTCGAAAAGCACTTCACCATGAACAAGGCGTCCCAGGTCGTGAAAGACCACGCGCTGAGCGCGACGCCCGCCGAGTTTGCCGAAATGACCCGCCTGGGCCGGGAAATCGCCCGCTTGAACAGGGTGATCGCTTAACGCAAATCCCGAGCAATCCGGAACGGATTGGGACGACGCATTTGCGTGACACAAAAACGCAAATCCCGGGCAATCCGGAACGGATTGGGACGACGCATTTTCCGCGCACAAGAACCCACAACCCGGTTGATCGCGCAAAACCGTCGTCGCGCCGGCCTTCCGCCCATAGCGCGCAGCTTTCTTGTTGTTGCAGGCAGCCGCCTCGCGGCCCGCCGGGCGATGCCTTGCGCGCGCTGGCCGGACACGGGGCGCGACCGAAAGTTCCCAGAAACTAAACGAATTTTAACCCTGCTCTTTAGCCTTTCTTTAAATCTCCGGCCCTAGATTGAGATCAACAACGGGCACAGGCGGAACGGCCCCGCCGAACCGAGGCCTGCCCAAGGACGAGAGAACAGACGAGCGACCACCATGACCTTCCTCAAGCGCCATCAATCGGATGCCCGCGTCCGCCTAGTGGAGAACGACAATCGTGCCGAGCCCCGGGCCGGCGGGACCGTCGCCGAACCGCTTGGGCCGACGGGCCGTCCCATGACCTTGGCGGACCTGCCCCCGGTTACGACCAAGCGTTGGGTCGCGCGGCGCAAGGCCGAGGTCGTGGCCGCCGTGCGCGGCGGTCTGATCTCGCTGCAGGACGCCTGCCGGCGGTATTCGCTTTCTGAAGACGAATTCCTGTCCTGGGAACGATTGATCGATGATCATGGCCTCAAGGGCCTGCATACCACGCGGACCCAGCAATACCGCAACATCGCCCAGCGCAAGGGCCGTCGCCCGGCGCAAGGGGCCCCCGCCTGACCCACCGACGCCCTGCGTCTCGCCATTTTTCCAGATTGTCGCACGGAAACACCCTGCCGGTTTTCCCCAATGGTCGACGGATCGGCCCTGAAACGGGCTGCGGGGTCTTGAGGGCACGCCTTCGACCGAGCCCGTCAATCGGTTTCAAGGTGGGCAAATTTTGCCCAGTGTTAACCACTTCTTCATCGCCCGCCACCTACCCTCGAACCAACGCGAAACCCGTGCTTTTGGCCGGTTCCTCGGAATTCCCCGAGGGCTCCGGTCGGTCGGGGGTTTTGCCGGTCGAAATGCCAAAAGCCACGGGGGACGCAAGTGGACGCATTGACACAAGCCTTACGCGGTCTCGGCCCGGTCCGACTCGCCCTGATGGGCGGGATTTTGATGGCCATGCTGGGCTTCTTCATCTTCCTGCTGACCAAGCTGGGCCAACCGAACATGGCGCTGCTGTTCAGCGACCTGGAGCCCACGGATTCCAACACCATCGCCGCCGAAATCGGCCGCCTGGGCCATCCCACGGAAATCCGCGATCAGGGGACCGCGGTCTGGGTGCCGGCGGAGAAAGCCCTGGAATTGCGTCTCCAAATGGCCGACCGAGGCCTGCCCGTGGGCGGCTCCATCGGTTTTGAGATCTTTGACGAAACCGACACCCTGGGCACCACCAATTTTCTACAGAACGTCAATCTGCGCCGCGCCCTTGAGGGCGAATTGGGCCGCACCATCCAATCCATGGATATCGTTCATCGGGCCCGCGTCCACCTGGTGATGCCGAAACGCCAACTGTTCTCGCGCGAGGAACAACAACCCTCCGCTTCGGTCGTTCTCGCCATGCGCTCGAACAAGCGCCTCGACAGCGAACAGGTTTCCTCGGTCCAACACCTGGTGGCCGCCGCGGTACCCGGCCTGAAGCCGGGCCGCATCACGATCATCGATGACAAGGGCAAGCTGTTGTCACCGGGATTCGAGGACGACACCTCGGTCCAGACCGTCGCCGCGAAGAACGAGGAACGCCAGCGCGGGTTCGAGGCCCGAACCGCGCGCATGGTCGAGGAACTGCTGGAGCAAACCGTGGGTTTCGGCAATGTCCGCGCCGAGGTCACGGCCGATATCGACTATGACCGTATTTCGACGACCGAGGAAATCTACAATCCGGACGGGCAGGTCGTCCGGTCGACCCAAACGGTTGAGCGCGCCGCGCGTAACCAGGAAACCGAGGGCGACCCGGTCACCGTCGGCACCAACCTGCCGGATGCGGCCCCGGGCGGCGGCGACGCGGCCCGCGCCCAGTCGGACGAAAGCTCGACCGAGGAAACCGTCAATTTCGAGATCTCCAAGACCACGGTCAACCACGTGAAGACCGACGGCAACATCAAGCGGATTTCCATCGCCGTGCTGGTCAATGGAATCAAGGGCCGCGACGAGGACGGCAACGACACCTACACACCCCGGTCCCAGGAACAAATGGAATTGCTCGCCACCCTGGTGCGCGGCGCCATCGGTTTCAACCAGGAACGGGGAGACACGGTCGAAGTCGTCAACATGGAGTTCGCGTCCGCCGTGCAGTTCGAAGAACCCTTGGAACTGTTCTTCGGGCTGGGTAAGAACGACCTGCTGCGCCTGGCGGAGATCCTGGTTCTCAGCATCCTGGGTATCCTGGTAATCTTGCTGGTGGTTCGCCCGCTGGTCAGCCGTGCCTTCGAATCCATCCCGTCGGCGCAGGAAGCCGCCGGTCGCTTGCTGGCCGACACCTCACAACAGGCCACTGGCCTTCTGGGCGGGCCGTCGGCGCCGGCCCCGGCCGACATGGAAGAAGAGCAGTTCGAGGAACTGATCGACATCGACCGCGTGGAAGGCCGCGTGAAGGCCTCGTCCGTCAAGAAGGTCGGCGAAATCGTCGAGAAGCACCCGGAAGAAGCCCTCTCGATCATCCGCGCCTGGATGTATCAGGAAGCGTAAGACAGGAAACAGAGCAACCCAATGGCCCGTATCAAGGACGATTACCGCGCCCTTTCCGGCACGGAGAAAGCGGCGATTTTCCTGTTGTCCCTGCATCAGGACCAGGCGGCCATGCTGT
>JANQIJ010000135.1 GCA_028282185.1 Rhodospirillales bacterium | reverse complement strand
ATCTGTTGAGCGACGACGCTTTGGGCGTGGCCCGCGACCGGGTCGAGCACGAACTGCCGCGGGCCGTGAAGGTCGTCGCCACGACCCATGGAAAGTTGGCGCCAGAGGTTTTGTTGGGCCTGGGCGCGGCGGCCGAGGACGATCTGGACGCCCGGCCGTCGCACCACGACGGGCCGCACGACGATCACGACCATGAAGACTTCGAGAGCTTCGTCGTCGAGCTTGACACCGCGACCGACCCGGAAGCGGTCAAGGCGCGGGTCAGCGCCGTCGCCGAGGCCCATGGCATTCTCCGGATCAAGGGCTTTTTCGATATCGACGGCAAGCCCCGCCGCCATGTGATCCAGGCCGTGGGGCGGCGGGTCGACGGGTATTATGACCGCCCCTGGGGCGACGGCGAAACGCGCCAAAGTCGTTTGGTGGTGATCGGTCTGAAGGGCCTGGATCGGAGCGCGATCACCGCCGCCCTCGCGTCCTGACCACAGGGCCCCGGCGGAAGATCGGCCCATGCACCTGTTGTCCGCCCAGCCCGGCCTGATCGACGATGGGTCGGAAGCCGTCGATCTGGCGCAGACGCCGGCGGATATCGTCCTATTGTCCGCCGCCGACACGGAACTGGCGGCCTTGGCCCGCGCCCAGGCGGCCCGCCAGGCGGCCGATCCGGCGGCACCGTCGCTGCGCCTCGCCAACCTGTTGCACCTGGGCCATAACCTGAGCGTCGATCTCTATGTGGAACAGGTCATCCGGGGCGCCAGGCTGGTCGTGGTTCGCCTGCTCGGCGGGCGCGGCTATTGGCCCTACGGCGTCGAACAGCTGGCTCAGGCGGCGCATCGATCGGCGGCCGGGGAAACGGGCCCCCGGGGCGCGGCCATCAAGCTGGCCTTCCTACCGGGCGACGACGCGCCGGACGCCGAACTGGCCAATTGGTCGACGCTGGGTCGCGCCGACCAGCATCGTCTTTGGCAATACCTGGTCCAGGGCGGGCCGGAAAACGCCGAACAATTCCTGCTTTGCTGCGCCGACCTTCTGGCCGGCGGCGGCCGTGCCCGGGCGCCGTCGGTCCTGCCGGCCGCCGGATTGTACTGGCCCGGGGGGCAGGCGCCGCAACGCCCGGCCGACCTGGCGCCCCATTGGCGCACGGGTCGACCGGTGGCGGCCATGGTGTTTTATCGGGCGTTGGTTCAGGCCGGCAATCTGGACGCGGTCGACGCCCTGGTCCGGGGGTTGGACGCGGCGGGTCTCAATCCGCTGCCGATCTATGTCAAAAGCCTGAAAGATCCGGCGTCCGCGGCGTCGCTCGAAACCTTCCTGGCCGACGCGCCGCCGCAAGTGATCGTCAACGCCACCGGTTTCGCCGTCTCGGCGCCGGGCGCCGGGCGGGCGCCGACGCCGTTCGACGGGGCCGATGTGCCGGTATTGCAGGCGGTGTTTTCCGGCGGCGCCGAAGCGGCCTGGCGCGACGGTCACCATGGCCTGGGTCCGCGCGACATCGCCATGAACGTGGCCCTGCCGGAAGTGGACGGCCGGATTTTCACCCGCGCCGTTTCGTTCAAGGGCCGGGCGCGCCGCGACGCGGCCACGCAATGCGACATCGTCCGCTACGAGCCGGTCGCCGACCGGGTGGAATTCGTCTCCCAACTGGCCGCCGGCTGGGCAAGGCTGGCGGCGACGCCGGCCGCGGATCGGCGGGTCGCCTTGGTGCTTGCCAACTATCCCAACCGGGACGGGCGCCTCGGCAACGGGGTCGGGCTCGACACGCCGGCGGCGACCGTGAACCTGCTGCGTGCCCTCGACGCCGCCGGCTACCGGGTGGACGGCTTGCCGCCCGACGGCGATGCCCTGATCCGCCGGATCCAGGCGGGGCCGACCAACGACCTGGCGGCTTTGTCGACGCGCAAGGTATCCGAGACACTTGCCATCGCCGACTACCAGGTCTTCTTCGAGGCCCTGCCCCGGGCCGTGCAATCGGCGGTGACCGCGCGCTGGGGCGCGGCCGAGGCCGACCCGTTTTTCAGGCCCGATGCGGGCGATGGCGGGCATTTCGTGCTGCCCACGTTCCGCCTTGGCAACGTCGCCGTCGGCCTGCAGCCAGCACGCGGCTACAACATCGATCCAAAGGCCAGTTATCACGATCCGGACTTGGTGCCGCCGCATGGCTATCTGGCGTTCTATGCCTGGCTGCGCCGGGGCTTCGACGGCCATGCGGTGATCCACATGGGCAAGCACGGCAACCTGGAATGGCTGCCCGGTAAATCGCTGGCGCTTTCCGAAGACTGTTTCCCGGAAGCGGTCTTCGGCCCCTTACCGCATCTCTACCCGTTCATCGTCAACGATCCGGGCGAGGGCACCCAGGCCAAGCGCCGGGCGCAGGCGGTGATCGTTGATCACCTGACGCCGCCCCTGACCCGGGCGGAAAGTTACGGCCCGTTGAAGGACCTGGAGGTTCTGGTCGATGAATATTACGAAGCCGCGGGGGTCGACCGCCGCCGGCTCAAGGTACTTGAAAAGGACATTCTGACGCTTTGCCGGGCGACCGGGCTGGACGCGGACTGCGGCATGGCCGACGCTGATGACAGCGAGGCGGCGCTCGCCAAACTGGACAACTATCTTTGCGAACTGAAGGAAATGCAGATCCGGGACGGCCTGCACATTTTGGGCGAGGCGCCGTCGGGCCGCCTGTTGACCGATCTGTTGGCCGCCTTGGTTCGGGTGCCGCGCGGCGCCGAGGCGGCGGATGCCTCTCTCCTGCGCGCCCTGGCTGCGGACTTGGGCCTGGGGTTCGATCCCCTGGACGCGGTCCTGGCGGCGCCCTGGGAGGGACCGCGTCCGGCTCCGCTGGCAGACCAGACCGACCAATCCTGGCGCACGGCGGGCGACACGATTGAGCGCCTCGAGTTGCTGGCCGCCCGGCTGATCGCCGGCGAGCGAGCCGTGGACCCGGGCTGGTCCGCGGCCGCGGCCGTTCTCGATTTCGTCGATCGGTATCTGCGCCCCGCGGTCGAGGCCTCGGGTTCAGAGGAAATCGGGGGACTGCTGGCCGGTCTCGAAGGATGCTTCGTTCAACCGGGGCCGTCCGGCGCGCCGACCCGGGGGCGGCCGGACGTCTTGCCCACCGGGCGCAACTTCTATTCCGTCGATACCCGGTCCCTGCCGACCCCGGCGGCCTGGCAGTTGGGTTGGAAGGCGGCGGCGGCGTTGCTCGAACGCTATGCCCAGGACCATGGCGATTGGCCCCGGGCCCTGGGCCTCAGCGCCTGGGGCACGTCGAACATGCGGACCGGCGGTGACGACATCGCCCAGGCGCTGGCGTTGCTCGGGGTCAAGCCGCAATGGGACGGGCCGTCGCGGCGTGTCACCGGGTTCGAGGTGTTGCCGGTTTCCGTGCTTGGCCGGCCCAGGGTCGACGTCACCCTGCGGGTCTCCGGGTTTTTCCGCGACGCCTTCCCGGGCCTGATCGACCTGTTCGATTCCGCGGTCCGCGCGGTTGCCGAATTGGACGAGCCCCCCGCCGACAACCCCCTGGCGGATCGGGTGAACAGCGAATCGGCGGCGCTTTTGGCGGCGGGCGCGACGGATGCGGCCGCCGCCCGGCGCCGCGCCGCCTATCGGGTGTTCGGCTCGAAGCCAGGCGCCTATGGCGCCGGCTTGCAGGCCTTGATTGACGAAAAGGGATGGCAGACCACCGACGACCTGGCCCGCGCCTATGTCGCCTGGGGCGGTTATGCCTATGGCGCGGGGGCCGAGGGCCAGGCCGCCCATGGGCTGTTCGAGGCCCGTTTGAAAACAGTCGAGGCCGTTCTGCACAACCAGGACAATCGGGAACACGATCTTTTGGATTCCGACGATTACTATCAGTTCCAGGGCGGCATGACGGTGGCGGTGACGGGTCTTCGGGGCGACCGGCCGGCGGTCTATCACGGCGACCATTCTCGCCCGGAAACGCCCAAAATCCGCGGGCTTGAGGAAGAAATCGCCCGGGTCGTCCGGGCCCGGGCGGTCAACCCGAAATGGATCGAGGGCGTCATGCGCCACGGCTACAAGGGGGCCTTCGAAATCGCCGCCACGGTGGACTATTTGTTCGCCTATGCGGCGACCACGGGGGCCGTCGCCGACCACCATTTCGATGCTGTGTTCCGGGCCTATCTGCAGGACAACCGGGTCCGGGGCTTTCTTGAAACCAGCAATCCGGCGGCGCTCTCGGAGATGGCGGCGCGCCTGGTTGAGGCCCAGGACCGGGGGCTTTGGCGCCCACGCCTGAATGACAGCCGGGCCCTGTTGGCGGCGCTGGCCGACGGTCGCCCGGCGGCGGCAGTTGACGGGGCCGGGGTCCTGCCGGGATAAGTAAGTTTCGAGAGATTTCGCCAACGCCCGCCCGTGCATGGAAGGATCCGCAAGGATGACCGCAAAGCCCAAGGATCAGATGAGCGAGGAAGAGCTCGACCGGCGCCATGCGGAGAAAATGAAGAAGAAGAAGGCCGCGCGGGACAAGATCATCGCCACCAAGACCGAGGAACGCGGCCTGATCATCGTCCATACGGGCAAGGGCAAGGGAAAATCCACCGCCGCCATGGGTATGGTCATGCGAGCCGTGGGCCATGGCATGCGGGTCGGCATCGTGCAGTTCGTCAAGGGCGTTTGGGAGACCGGGGAGCGCGACGTCCTGGCCAAGTTCCCGGATCTGGTGACCATCCATGCCATGGGCGAGGGGTTTTCCTGGGAAAGCCAGGACCGGCAGCGCGACTTGGCCGCTGCCCGGACCGCCTGGGACGCGGCCAAGCAGATGATCGCCGACCCGGCCTACAAGATGGTCCTGTTGGATGAACTGAACATCGTCCTGCGCTACGATAACCTGCCCATCGACGAGGTTGTCGAAACCCTCAAGAACAAGCCCCGCGACCTGCATGTCATCGTCACCGGACGAAATGCGAAGGACGACATGATCGAGGTCGCGGACCTGGTCACCGACATGACCATGGTCAAGCACCCCTTCCGGTCGGGCGTGAAAGCCCAGGCGGGGATCGAATTCTAAGCGACGTTGACAACGGTGGAGGCTCTGCCATGCGACGATTGATTCGCATCTTTCCCGGACTGATATTGGCGATCGCCGTGCTCGCCGGATGCGCCCGCCTGGAATCCGACCCGCCGGTGGCCGCCCGCCATTTGATCGCCTCGGCGACGGCCACGGTCGAGCGGTTCACCACGGTGGAACAACTGCACGAGATGGCCCGGCACATCCCGGGCGCGCATGCCATGGTCGTCCTGCCCAACTTGGTGAAGGCCGGGTTCATCGCCGGCGGCGAAGGCGGCAACGGCGTCCTGGTGAAACAGACGGCACCGGGGCAATGGACGGGGCCGGTATTCCTGTCCTTGGGCGCGGCGAGCGTCGGTTTCCAGGCCGGGATCCAACAGACGGAAGTCCTGCTCCTGGTCCGAAGCGAGGCCGCGCTGCAGGCGATCCTCGAACGTCAGGGGTCGATCGGCGCCGATGCCGGCCTGACCCTGGCGGTCTACGGTGCCGGGATGGAAGGTGCGACCACGGCCAACATGGGCGCCGATGTTTGGGCCTTCGCCAATTCGAAATCCGGTCTGTTCGCCGGCGCCTCTCTGGAAGGCGCCGTGTTCATCCGACGCCGTGATTTGAACGAAGCCTTCTACGGATCCGGCGCCACGCCGGAAGGCATCCTGGCCGGGACGCACCGCAATCCAGCGGCCCAGCCGTTGATCGACGTCATTGCCCGATACAAGCCCTGATTCGCCGATGGGCGGCCTCGCCGGTCCGTCCCGCGCCGCGGCCCGCGCCCTGATGGTCCAGGGCACGGGCTCGGACGTCGGCAAGTCGCTGATTGTCGCCGGCCTCTGCCGACTGTTCGCGAGGCAGGGTCAGCGGGTCTGTCCGTTCAAGCCGCAGAACATGTCGAACAATGCCGCGGTGACGGCGGACGGCGGCGAAATCGGCCGGGCGCAGCAGTTGCAGGCCCGCGCCGCCGGGGTCGCGCCGACGGTCCATATGAACCCGGTCCTGCTCAAACCGCAAACCGAAACCGGTGCCCAGGTGGTCGTTCAGGGCAAGGTCCGCGGCAATGCCAGGGCACGGGACTATCACGCGCTTAAGCCAGAGCTCCTGGCCGCCGTCCTGGACAGCTTCGAAATCGTCTCAAGGAACGCCGACCTGGTTCTGGTCGAGGGCGCCGGCAGCCCGGCGGAGGTCAACCTGCGCGACGGCGACATCGCCAACATGGGGTTCGCCCTGGCCGCCCGGGTGCCGGTGGTCCTGGTTGCCGATATCCACCGGGGCGGGGTGATCGCGTCGCTGGTCGGGACCTGGGAGTTGATGACAGCGGCGGAACGGGCCCGGATCCGCGGCTACATCGTCAACAAGTTCCGGGGCGACGTGACCCTGTTCGACGACGCCATCGCCATCATCAAGCAGCGCACCGGCATGGACTGCCTTGGTTTAGTCCCGCATTTCGCCGACGCCCGCCACCTGCCGGCGGAAGACGCCATGGCCCTGGAAGCGCCGGTCGACGGCGGGCCGGGGGTTGGCGGGCGGATCAAGATCGTCGTCCCGCGCCTGCCCAGGATCGCCAATTTCGACGATCTGGACCCGCTCAGGGACGAGGACGGGGTGGCGCTGACCGTGGTCGAGCCCGGGGATCCGATCCCCGGTGACGCGGATGTGGTCCTGATCCCGGGGTCCAAGGCGACGCTCTCGGACCTCAAGGCGCTGCGCGCCGAGGGCTGGGACCTGGATATCATCGCCCATCGCCGGCGTGGCGGCTTGGTCGTCGGGCTTTGCGGCGGATATCAAATGTTGGGCCGTGAGGTCAGTGACCCCGACGGCATCGAAGGACCCCCCGGCGCGGCACCGGGCCTGGGCCTGCTTGAGGTGGCAACGGTGATCGGCGGGAACAAGGCGCTTAAGGCCGTCACCGGGACCGAGGCGCAACGGGGCGAAACCGTCACCGGCTATGAAATGCACATGGGCCGGACCACGGGGTCGGACACGGCCCGGCCCTGGCTGATCCTGGACAATGGATCGACGCCAGGACAGGCCGGTGCCGGCCCGGCCGCGACCCGGCCCGAGGGCGCGGTCTCCGCCGACGGGCGGGTGCTTGGCGCCTATGTCCACGGGCTGTTCGCCGCCGACGGGTTTCGAGGCGCGTTCTTGGCTGCGATCCGCGCCGGTGATTATGCCCGGGCCGCCCATGACGCCCGGATTGATGCGACTCTGGATGTCCTGGCCGACCATTTGGCGGCGCATCTCAACATGGCGGCATTGGACGCCGCTTTCGAGACCGTCGCCGTCTAGGCGTCGCCGTCTTCCAGCAGGTTGCGGGCCTGATCCTGGTGTTCCGGTTTGAGATGCGGCATCAGCATGCGCCAGGCGGCGTAGAACACGGTGGCGTCGTCCGTATAGCCCAATGCCGCGATGAAATCCGGGACCATGTCCGTGGGCACGATGAAATAGGCGAGCGCCGCCATCACCGTGGCTTTCACATGGGCCGGCGTTTTCGGATCGCGGGCGGCGAAGAAGGCGGCGACGGCGTCCCGGGCGAAGGGCACGCGGCCAAGGGTGCGCCGCGCTTTGGTCAGCAATCCGGCGGTGACCATGCGCTCGTCGTCTTCCGGGCTGCGGCTCACGTTGTTCCCTCTTCAGACCTCTGGTAGAACCCGCGAAGCAAACATCGCGAGAGGCTGTTCATGGACATATCAGGTCATGCCGCGCTGGTCACCGGCGCGGCATCGGGTTTGGGCGAGGCCACGGCCCGGGCTTTGGCCCATGCGGGTGCAAGCATCGCCTGCCTTGACCTTAATTTGGATGGCGCGGCGGCCGTCGCAAGGGAGATCGGCGGCCAGGCCTTCGAGGCGGATGTGTCGAGCGCGGCCTCTTTGGAGGCCGCCGTGGCTGGCGCCACCCAGGTCCATGGTCCCGCCCGGATCGTCGTCTCCTGCGCCGGGATCGCGCCACCGAAACGGATTTTCGGCAAGAAGGGGGTGCAGCCGCTCGAAGTCTTCGCCCGGACCATTGAAATCAACCTGATCGGCACATTCAACCTGATGCGCCTGGCCGTCGCCGGGATGCAGGATCTGGAACCCTTGGCCGACGGCGAGCGCGGCCTGATCGTCAACACGGCGTCCATCGCCGCCTACGAAGGGCAGATCGGCCAGACGGCCTATGCGGCGTCGAAGGGCGGGGTCGCGTCGATGACCTTGCCGGCGGCCCGCGAACTGGCCCGTGATGGCATCCGCGTCGTCGCCGTCGCGCCGGGTCTGTTCAAGACGCCGATGGTCGCGGGCCTGCCCGAAGGAGTCGAGGAAAGCCTGGCCGAAACGGTGCCGTTCCCGGCCCGCCTGGGCGATCCCAAGGAATACGCGAACCTGGTCCTGGCGATCTGCGC
>JANQIJ010000036.1 GCA_028282185.1 Rhodospirillales bacterium | reverse complement strand
CACCGTATCCGGAGAAATGGGCATGGGGACCGTCGCGATTTCCGGCGCCGTGTTGTTCCTGGTGGCCGGCTTGGTCAAATGGGAGGATGTGAATTCAGGCGTCAACTGGGGCGTCGTTCTGCTCTACGCGGCGGCGATCTCATTGGGTGTGCAAATGAAGGACACGGGCGCCGCCCTTTGGGTTGCCCAAACCTTCCTCGATTTCCTGAGCCCCTTGGGTGCCGACGAAGGCTTCGGCCTTTGGGCGGCGATTTCCGTGCTGACCACCGGGGTTACCAATACGATGTCGAACGGCGCAGCCGTCGCGGTATTGGGGCCCATTGTGTTGAAGGCCGCGTCGATCGCGGGGGAAAGCCCGTTGGTCATCGGCTACATCACGGCGGTATCCTCGGCGTTTGCCTACCTGACCGTTGTCGGCACGCCGGCTTGCACGATCGTCTATGCCTCCGGTTACCTCAAGGCGTCGGATTTTCTTAAGGTCGGGTGGAAAATGTGTATGCTCTCAACCATAGTGATGCTGATCGCCGCATCGGTCTGGTGGCCCCTCGTCGGCATCTAGAAATGTTTGGGAGAGCAGACAATGGACGGAACCCCGACATCGGACCGATTCCGAATTCTCTGCTGCATTGACGGATCGGACGAATCTTATCGCGGCCTGCGCTACACGGCGCGTCTCGGGCGCGGTCTCGATTGCGACATCGTCCTGCTTTACATCCGACCGGTCGACCAAGGGTTGCGTTCTGGCGGCCTGCAGGTCCGCGTCGCCCGGGAAAACATGCTCAAATGGGGGCTTGAGTTGCCAGGCATCAAGTTCCTCAAGCGAGGCAGGGAAATCCTCAAGGAACTGGGCGTCATGGAAGGCGAGGACTGGATGGAAAGCGCCTATCACGTCGATGTCGATAATGACCCCTTGGGTGACAATAAGATCGAATACATCAACAGTGACGGCCGGATGGTCGTGCTCAAGCTGAAGGTGGCGAGCGATGTCGCCCGCGGCATCCTCGAGCAATGGGAACTGGGTGAATACGACCTGATCATCCTTGGCGAGACGCTGGGCGATCGCACGGGCGGCTTGGCCCGGTCGCTGTGGGATCCGGCGGTGGCCGAAAAAGTCGCGGTGCACGCGCCTTGTTCGGTGTTGGTGGCCCGCGACCTCGAAGAGAAGCGCGGCCATTTGCTCTGCGTCGACGGTTCGGAAAAGGGCCTGGACATGGTCCGTCGCGACGGCGAACTGGCACTCGCCTGCGATTGCCCGGTTTCATTGATTTCCGTCGCTTTGGATGAGGACGGCTTGGCCCAGGCTCAACTGAACATCGAGGCCGCGAAATCCGCCCTGGGCGAAGTTGGCAACAAGCCCGTCGATGTTCATATGCCGGTCGGCGACCCGGTCAACCAAATCGTCGAAATCGGCGACAATTACTCGGTGATCGTCGTCACCGACACCGGCGTTACGGGATTCAAACGTTTCTTCATGGGCGGGACCTCGTTCAAGGTGTTGGAAGAGGCGCGCAAATCCGTTCTAATTTCCAGGTAACATGAGCTGGATTACGGCAGGCGGGATGGGACGCTTGCGCGTTGCCGGCCCCATGCCAAAGGTGGCGACATGACCGAGACCTTGGATGCGCGCGGGCTGAAGTGCCCACTGCCCGTATTGAAGGCCCGCAAGGCGATGAAGCCCCTGGACGTCGGCGCCAACCTGACAGTGATGGCGACGGACCCCGGTGCGCCGGCCGATTTCGAGGCGTTCTGCGAGGCCACGGGCTACGACCTCGTGGACAGCCGCGCCGAAGGCGATACCTTTGTCATCGTTATCAGAAAGATATGAAGACATGAAGCTTCGGCCCAAGCCCCTGCCGCTGGGCCGCTGACAGGTCATGGCAGGCGCATCCCCATCACCCGATCATGATGTCTCTCGTCGTGGCGGCGTGTTTACCTGGGCCGCATGGTTTCTGGCGTCGCTGGCTTTTCTCTCGGTCGTCTTGGCGGCTTTACCGATCTTCGTTGGAACCGACCGCGTGATCTCGGCGTTTGGCGGTTGGGTGACCGGGTACCATGTCTCGATCCGTGGCGGATCGAGCCTGCGCCTTGGCACCAGCCTGACGGCACCCGTGGCGTTTACGGCCGAGGATGTGGTCGTCAGTCTGCCGCCGGACCGGTTTACCCCGGTGGATAGTCCGCCACTACTGCGCTTGGCGAGGATCGAGGCGGACGTCGGAGTATGGGCTCTTGCCTTCGGTCGCATGGCCCTGCGGAATCTTCGTTTGGTCCGGCCGGGGATGAGGTTCGACCGCTCATCGGATGGGACCACCAATTGGTCGCTCCGCGATAAACCGCGGCTGGGGGCGGGGGGCGGACCCGCCGGATGGTCGTGGGGACGGCTTTCGGTGCGCGATATGATTGTCGAAGGCGGGACGATCCGCGTCACCGGCCACCGGTTGGTGCGGGACCTGTCGCTAACAGAGGTGAACGTGGAGTCAGGCCTTTTTCGAACAAGCGGCGAGACCGCCTTTCGCCTACGCGGCGATGCGCTGCATATGGGTGACGCGGTCTACGTCGAGGGCGAACTGAGCCGCCTGGGCGATTATCTGGCCGGTACCCGGGCGCCGTTTACCTTGTCGTTGATTGCCCCGCCGGGCGAAACCCGGGCCAAGGGAACCATCGCCGGCCGCGGCCGGCCCGCGGTCACTGCCGAAATTTCAATTGACCTGGACGCGCCGGAAGAATTGGCCCACATGTGGCCCGGCATGCCCGCGGCGCTGAATGATCCGCTGGCGGCCAGGGCGCAGGCAAGTCTGTTGGGCGGGCGCGCGGTCTTGGTTGTTCGCAGTTTCCTTTTGGGCAAGACCGATATCGCCGGGCGGGCGGAGATCGACTTCAACGAGAAATTACCGCAGATGTCGATCGATCTTGACGCTGGCGCGTTGGATTTCGATCACCTTGCCGCGCTGGCCCGATCTTTCGGCCTGTTCGTCGAGTCTATGCCAGAGATGGCGCCGGACCTGTTGACGGTTGATGGCGATGCCCGCCTGAACTGGCGGCGGATGGTCCTGCCTTGGGGGGAAATCGGTGCCGGCATGGCCGGTCTTTCCTGGCGCGCCGGCGTGCCGAACCTGGCGATCGAAACCGCCAGCCTTCCGTTGTTCGGCGGGACCTTGGGCGGTCGGTTTGAGTTGACCGCCAGCGAGGGCAAGACCGCTTTATCCGTAAATTTGACGGCAAATGACATCGCGGCGGAAGACCTCTTGAGGGCCGGGTCTGGAGGGGGGGGCGTCGTCGGCCGCCTGCACGGCACGGCCGAGATTTTGGCGGTCGGCAGCCGGCCGGACGACCTGTTGTCCGCCAGTGTCGGCAGCGGCCGGTTAAGTCTGTCCGAGGGACGCATCTTCGGCTCGGCCCTGCAGCGCGCCGTGGCCAAGGATCGCCGGGATCTTCGTCTTGGTCGGGCCTCCATGGATTTCCGCTTGGAAGGCGGGGTGCTGTCCAGCCCGGAACTTTTGATGGATTTCGACATCGGCCATGCGCGGGCCGCCTTTGACTGGGACCTGGCGGCCGATGACGCCTCGTTGCGATTTCAGCCGTCGCCCATTCATGAGGGCGCCGCCGGACCGGTCATCCTGAACGGCAGATTGAGGGAGTTGTTGGTCGCTCGTTAGACCCCGCGTTTCTGCCCTGGAAGGCCTAGAACACGAGTTCCCCTTCCTCGTCGCCGGTGGC
>JANQIJ010000081.1 GCA_028282185.1 Rhodospirillales bacterium | reverse complement strand
CGATTCTGCCGTTTCTGCCCCATAGCGGTGCCGCGGCGGCCAGCCGCGTGATCGTTCAGGCACGCAGGGGCGGCACCGGCGCGGCGGCGACCTTGGTGCCCGTCGTCCTGCATCGAGCGGGCGGCGGCTATACCGTTGAGGCCGATCAGGTGTTGCAGGGCGGCAGCCTTGCAGCGCGCTTTCAGAAATAATTCATCGGCGACGCCCTCATGCCCGCTTGTCAGGCCAAGACCCCTCTGGAATAGTGATGGGCTGATCCTGGGCGGAGCGTTTGTATCGATTTTCTCATTGACGAGGCCCGCAGGGCCGAGAGAAACGGACCACACAAGGTCGGAGACAAGGGTTGGGCAGCACGGGGATTGTCACCGTTATCGGCGCCTTGGTCGGGGCCGGCCTGCTGGGCGTGGTGTTCTACGTCAGCTCGCTGGCCAGAAACGTCTATGCCATCAAGGTGCGGATGAAGGAAGACTTGGCCTACGAAGTGGAAAAGATGCAGCACTTCCTTGATAAGGAAATGGCCCGGCGCCAGAAATGGATCATGCGCGACGTCGAAGACTTGGCCGCCGGGGACGGCGGCGCGGCGGAAGAGGTCCAGGTCCTGCGCAAGGAGGTCCAGGGGGAAATCGCCGGCCTCAAGGACAAGGTCCGCAAGCTGGCGGCGTTGCAGCAGGCGCTTGCCGCCAAGCAGACCAAAGTCAAACCCCAGGCCGTGCCCGAACCGGCCATGGAGCCGGTGTTCAAGGCCAATGGCCCGGGCAAGACGGCGACCGGCTAGACCATGGTCCAATCCTTGCCAGAAACCCAACCCGATGACCGCGGGCTTGCCGGGCTTCCCTTTATCGGACCGGCGCTGGGACGATTCGTCGATCCGCCGCCGCTGGTCAACGTCTTGCGTCTGTCGGGTGTAATCGGCGGCTTGGGCGGTTTGCGCCGGGGATTGACGCTGGCCGGCTTGGCCCGGCCCATTGAGCGTGCCTTCAAGGGCAGAAACCTCAAGGCCGTGGCGCTGGCGGTCAATTCGCCCGGCGGCTCGCCGGTGCAGTCGGCGTTGATCGCCGGCCGCATCCGTCAGCTGGCTCAGGAAAAGGATCTGCCGGTCTACGCCTTCGCCGAAGACCTAGCGGCTTCCGGCGGGTATTGGCTGGCCTGCGCCGGGGATGAGATCTATGCCGATCCGTCGTCGATCGTCGGCTCCATCGGCGTCGTCTCCGGCGGCTTCGGTCTGACAGAGATGATCGCCAAGCTGGGCATCGAGCGGCGCCTGCATACGGCCGGCGACAAGAAAGCGATGCTCGATCCGTTCCAGCCGGAAAAACCGGCCGAGGTCAAACACCTGAAGGACATCCAGGGGGATATCCACCTGACCTTCAAGGACATGGTCCGCCAACGTCGGGGCGAGCGCCTCACGGCGCCGGAAAAGGAGCTGTTTTCCGGCGCATTTTGGACCGGCGGCCGGGCGCTTGAGATGGGGCTGATCGATGGTCTGGGCGATCTGCGCCAGGTGATGCGTGACAAGTACGGCGACACGGTCCGGCTCCGCGTCGTCGGCGAGCGTCGCGGCCTGTTGGGCCGGTTCGACGGCACTTCCGGGGGGACGGCGGCGGGCAGCGACGTCCTCGACGGCCCGGGCGGCGCGTTGGGCGACGGCCTGACCCGGGGTCTGATCGCGGCCGCCGAGGAACGCCTGATGTGGAATCGGTTCGGGCTGTAAACCCTCGCCTGGTGCCGCAGTTTCCTTGACCCTGGGGCCGCTGACCCCCTAAAACGCCCGGATGTTCGGCTTTTCGATCCAAAAAATCCTGTTCACCGTCGCCGCCATCGCCATCATCTGGTGGGGTTTCAAGTGGCTTGGCCGGGTCCAGGCGCAAAAGAAGGAACTGGCCCGCGAAAAGGCGCGGCGGATGAAGCGCGAAGGCACGAGGGGATCATCCGCCAAGGGGGCTGAACCCGCCGTGGAAGAGATGATCGAATGCCCTGAATGCGGGGTTTTCGTCGCCGCTTCGGGCGCCCGGCATTGCGGCAAGGCGGACTGTCCCTACCCGGGCTAGGCGGCGGCCCGAGCGGGCGCTTGACCGCCCTTGGGCCACCGCCTATTTTCTTGCACCGCAACAGGCCTCAGGCCGCCGATCCCATTCCCTTGGAACCCGCCCCATGGCGCATATCCCCGGCGACAAGCCGAGCTTTCAGTCGCTCATTCTGACGCTGCAGACCTTCTGGGCGGAACGCGGCTGCGTAATCTTGCAGCCTTATGACATCGAAGTCGGTGCCGGCACCTTTCATCCGGCGACGACCCTGCGGTCCCTGGGCGCGCCCGAAGATGTCTGGAACTGCGCCTATGTGCAGCCGACGCGCCGGCCGACGGACGGTCGCTATGGCGAAAATCCCAACCGCTTGCAGCACTATTACCAGTTCCAGGTGTTGATGAAGCCGTCGCCGCCGGATATTCAGGACATGTACCTGGAAAGCCTCTACGCGATCGGCATCGAAAAGGACGGCCACGACATCCGCTTCGTCGAGGACGATTGGGAAAGCCCGACGCTCGGCGCCTGGGGCCTCGGCTGGGAGGTCTGGTGCGACGGCATGGAGGTCACTCAGTTCACCTATTTCCAGCAGGTCGGCGGGTTCGATTGCGATCCCGTGCCGGTGGAATTGACCTACGGGCTGGAGCGCCTGGCCATGTATGTCCAGGGGGTCGAAAACGTCTACGACCTGGACTGGGACGGGGTGTCCGCGGAACAGGGCGGCAAGACCTACGGCGACGTGTTCCATCAAGCCGAGGTCGAGTATTCGAAACACAATTTCGAACATGCGGACACGGAGATGCTGCGCCGTCATTTCGAAGATGCGGAACAGGAATGCGCGGCCTTGTTGGGCGCGGGACTGGCCCTGCCGGCCTATGACTACTGTTTGAAGGCATCGCATCTGTTCAATCTGCTCGACGCCCGGGGGGTGATCAGCGTCACCGAACGCCAGGCCTATATTCTGCGCGTCCGCGACCTGGCCAAGGGGGCGGCTGCTGCCTGGATGGCCAGCCAGGGCGTCGGTGCGGTACGTGAGGGCGAACGCTGATGCCGCAGTTGCTTTTGGAACTGCTGTCCGAGGAAATTCCGGCGCGCATGCAGGTGCGCGCCGCGGACGATCTCAAACGCCTGGTGATGCAGGGCCTCAAGGCAGCCGGTCTGGACCACACGGAAACCCGGACCCATGTCACGCCGCGCCGCCTGACGCTGATGATCAACGGCATTCCGGCGAAGCAGCCGGATGTTTCCGAGGAACGGCGCGGTCCCCGGGCCAACGCGCCGGCGCAGGCCCGCGACGGTTTTCGCAAGTCATTGCCGCCGGACACGGAGGTCGAGGAACGGGAAACCGAAAAGGGCACCTTCCTGTTCGCGAAGATCGAACAGCCCGGGGCCAAGACACGGGTGGTCCTGCCGGACCTGATTTCGGCCGCGTTGAACGGCCTGTCCTGGCCCAAGTCCATGCGTTGGGGAACGGGTAAGAGCCGCTGGGTCCGGCCGCTGCATTCGATTCTGGCGGTCTACGATCAGGAAGGTCTGGACCTGGCCTTCGCCGGGATCGAGGCGGGCATCAAGACCCGGGGCCATGCCTTCATGGCCCCCGGCGTGATCGAGGTCGCCGATTTCGCCGATTACGAGACCTCCTTGCGTGCCGCCCGTGTTGTCCTCGACCGGGACGAACGCAAGCAGATCATCGCCGAAGAGGCCGCCAGCCTGGTCGCGCGCGACGGCTTGGCGCTGCGCGACGATCCGGGCCTGTTGGACGAGGTCGCCGGCCTGGTCGAATGGCCGGTCGTGCTGATGGGCGCGATCGACGGTCAGTTCATGGAAGTTCCGGCCGAGGTGCTGATCACCTCCATGCGCTCGCACCAAAAGTATTTCTCGGTCCTGGATGGGAACGGCAACCTGGCGCCCTGGTTCATCGTCGTCGCCAACCGCGATACGGACGACGGCGGCCGCCGCGTCATCGCCGGCAACGAACGGGTGCTGCGGGCCCGCTTGGCCGACGCCAAGTTCTTCTGGGATCAGGACCGCTTGACCTCGCTGGCGTCCAAGGCGCCGAAACTGAAAGACCGGGTGTTCCACGCCAAGCTCGGGACCGTGGACGAAAAGGTTGACCGGATGCAGGCGTTGGCTGTCGAACTTTCCGCCTTTGTCCCGGGCGCCGACCGGGACCAGGTGCGCTCGGCCGCGCGTCTGGCCAAGGCAGACTTGTCCACCGGCATGGTTGGCGAGTTCCCGGACCTGCAAGGCGTCATGGGCAGTTATTACGCCCGTCACGACGGCGAAAGCGCCGCCGTCGCCCAGGCCATCGCCGAACATTACGCGCCGCAGGGACCCGACGACGCCTGTCCGACGGCACCGGTCAGCGTTGTCGTCGCCTTGGCCGACAAGATCGACACGTTGGCCGGTTTCTGGTCGATTGACGAGAAACCGACCGGGTCCAAGGACCCCTTTGCGCTGCGCCGGGCCGCGCTGGGGGTGATCCGCCTGATCACGGAGAACGGTCTTCGGATGAAACTGTCGGATGCAATTCAGGTGTCTGCGCGGTCATTCGATATTGATGACTTTGATCAGTTCGATTTGCTGGATTTCTTTAAAGATCGCTTGAAGGTTTACCTTAGAGGGGAAGGGGTCAAGCACGACCACTTCGACGCGGTGTTTGAAACCGAGAAATGGGATGACCTCGTCCAATCCCTGTCTCGTTTGAGGGCGGTTTCTGAATTCGTCGACACCCCCGACGGCCAGAACATGATGGTTTCTTACGGCCGTGCGGTGAACATCCTTCGCGCCGAGGAAAAGCGGGACGGCAGGGTGTTCGATGCTCGCGTTGATTCCACTTTGTTGAAAGAGGCGGAAGAGAGTGAGCTTCATCAGGCGCTGAGCGATGCGAAGCCGAAGTTTGAAGCCTTTTTGGAAGAAGAAAAGTATACGGAAGCCATGGCGGAATTGGCCGGCCTTCGTCAGTCCGTCGATGCTTTCTTTGATAAGGTCACGGTAAATGATGAGGATTCGAAGCTTCGTGAGAACCGACTGAGACTGTTGTCTATGATCCGAGGAGCGTCGCGGGGCGTCGCGGATTTCTCGAAAATCGAAGGATGAAAAGTTCCGGGACGGGACGAGGTTCGGGAACGACTTGGTAATGTGACATAGAGGACACAGAGGAGGCACAGAGGGCACCGAGAAGGATTCGATATTCGAGATGGCGTCGACCGCTCGGTGACCTCTGTGATTTCTCTGTGCTCTCTGTGACTTATAAGTAAGTTGAAACAGATGCAAAGCCGACGGGAGTTCGCCCGCCGGTGAACAACAGGGACAAGCCAACCATGACAAAATGGGTCTACAGCTTCGGCAACGGTGAAGCCGAGGGCGACGCCGGCATGAAGGCGCTGCTTGGCGGCAAGGGCGCCAACTTGGCGGAAATGGCGGGTTTGGGCCTCACCGTGCCGCCCGGTTTCACTGTCACCACCGAGGTCTGCACCTATTACTATGACAATGACAGGACCTATCCGGACGCCCTCAAAGCCGCGGTTCAGGAGGCGCTCGGGAAGATCGAGGCCGAGGTCGGCCGCACCTTCGGCTCGTCCGCCTCGCCGCTGCTGGTATCCGTGCGCTCGGGCGCCCGGGCGTCCATGCCCGGGATGATGGATACCATCCTCAATCTGGGCCTGAACGACCAGACGGTCGAGGCCCTGGCCCAGGAAAGCGGCGACCAGCGCTTCGCCTACGACAGCTATCGCCGGTTCATCCAGATGTACGGCGATGTGGTGCTCGGCGTCGAACACCACAGCTTCGAAGACGTCCTGGAAGATCATAAGGACCGGTTGGGCAAGACGCTCGACACGGAAATGACCGGCGATGATTGGCGTGCCGTGATCGAGGACTTCAAGAAGCTGGTCCGTGACGAGATCGATCAGGATTTTCCGCAAGATCCGGAAGAACAGCTCTGGGGCGCGGTCAGCGCCGTGTTCGGCAGTTGGATGAACGCCCGGGCAATCACCTATCGCCGGCTGCACGACATTCCCGCCGAATGGGGCACGGCCGTCAACGTCCAGGCCATGGTGTTCGGCAACATGGGCGACGACTGCGCCACCGGCGTTTGTTTCACCCGCAACCCGTCCACCGGTGACAATCATTTTTATGGCGAATACCTGATCAACGCCCAGGGCGAGGACGTTGTCGCCGGCATCCGCACGCCTCAACCGTTGACCGAGTACGAACGCGATCAACAGGAATCCACGGCCCGGTCTCTGGAAACGGCGATGCCCGAGGTCTATGCCGAACTGGCCGCGGTGCGCGATAAGCTGGAACGTCATTACCAGGACATGCAGGACATGGAGTTCACGATCGAGCGTTCCAAGCTGTGGATGTTGCAGACCCGGACCGGCAAGCGCACGGCGCGCGCGGCCTTGAAGATCGCCGTCGACATGGTCGATGACGGCCTGATCGATCGGACCGAGGCGGTTGCCCGCGTCGATCCGGCGCAGCTCGATCAACTGTTGCACCCGACGCTCGATCCCAATGCCGAGCGCGACATCATCGGCCGCGGTTTGCCGGCCTCGCCCGGGGCGGCCACGGGCAAGATCGTGTTTTCCGCCGAGGACGCGGAGGCCTGGGTCGAAAAGGGCGAAAAGGTGATCCTCTGCCGCACGGAAACCTCGCCCGAGGACATCAACGGCATGCATGTGTCCGAAGGCATCCTGACGACCCGGGGCGGGATGACCAGCCATGCCGCGGTGGTCGCCCGCGGCATGGGCACGCCCTGTGTCTCCGGTGCCGGCGAACTTCGCGTCGACTATCAGACCAAGACCCTGCATGCCGCCGGCCGGGTGCTGGAGGAAGGCGCGGTGATCACCCTTGACGGGTCGGTCGGCGAGGTCATGGCCGGTGAGGTGGCGATGATTCAACCGGAACTCACCGGCGATTTCGGGCGGCTCATGGAATGGGTCGACGAGGTCAAGGTGATCGGCGTTCGGGCCAACGCGGAAACCCCGCTGGACGCGCTGACCGCGAAGAAGTTCGGCGCCGAGGGTATCGGCCTGTCGCGCACGGAACATATGTTCTTCGACCCCCACCGGATCGTCCATATGCGGCGCATGATCCTGGCGACGGACGAAGCCCAGCGGCGCGAGGCGCTGGACGCCCTGTTGCCCCATCAGCGTCAGGACTTCCTGGAACTGTTTCACATCATGGACGGGTTGCCGATCACGATCCGTCTGTTGGACCCGCCGCTGAACGAATTCCTGCCGCATACGGCGGAGGAAATGGAAGACGTGGCCAAAGCCGCCGGCGTGACCATGGAAGACGTTCGTGTGCGGCGCGCCGAACTGGACGAAGCCAACCCCATGCTCGGCCACCGCGGCTGCCGCCTGGCGATCAGCTATCCGGAAATCTGCGAAATGCAGGCCCGCGCGATCTTCGAGGCCCAGGCCGAGATCATCAAGGAAGGCAAGCAGGCCTTCCCCGAGGTCATGGTGCCGCTGGTCTGCATCCAGCGCGAATTCGACATGCAAAAAGAGATCATCGACCGGGTCGCCAAGGCGGTGATGGAAGAACAGGATATGGAGTTGGACTACCATGTGGGGACCATGATCGAACTGCCCCGGGCCTGCCTGATCGCCGACGAGATCGCCGAAAAGGCGGAATTCTTTTCCTTCGGCACCAACGATCTGACGCAGACGACCTATGGGTTTTCCCGCGACGACGCGGGACATTTCCTGGACATCTATCAACGCCAGGGCGTCCTGGAAACGGATCCCTTCGTTTCCATCGACCAGTCGGGGGTCGGCGAATTGGTGGAAATTGCGGTCGAACGGGGCCGCGAGACCCGGCCGGACATCAAATTGGGCATCTGCGGCGAACATGGCGGAGATCCGGATTCGGTGGCCTTCTGTCACCGCGTCGGCTTGAGTTACGTCTCCTGTTCGCCCTTTCGGGTGCCCATCGCCCGCCTGGCCGCGGCCCAGGCGGCCCTGGCCGACAAGTAGGCGTAGGCATGTCCTGCCGGAGCCGAGGCGCCGGCCGGCCGACAACACGAAGGGACCACGCGCGTGTCCGAAAAAATCGCATTGATCACCGGTGTGACCGGCCAGGACGGCGCCTATTTGGCGGAGTTCTTGTTGGCCAAGGGCTATCGGGTGCATGGGCTGAAGCGCCGCTCGTCGTCGTTCAACACCGGTCGGGTCGAACACCTGTACGTCGACCCGCATGAAGACGGCGTCCGCTTCTTCATGCATTACGGCGACATGACCGACGCGACCAACCTGATCCGCCTGATACAGGAAGTTCAACCCACGGAAATCTATAACCTGGCGGCGCAAAGCCACGTCCAGGTCAGCTTCGAAACCCCGGAGTACACCGCCAATTCGGACGCCTTGGGCACGCTGCGCCTGCTGGAGGCGATGCGCATCCTGGGCATGGAGAAAACGGCCAGGTTCTATCAGGCCTCGACCTCCGAACTGTTCGGCAACGCGCCGGCGCCGCAGAACGAGGCAACGCCGTTCGAGCCGCGCAGCCCCTATGCGGCGGCCAAGCTCTATGCCTTTTGGATCACCCGCAATTACCGGGAAGCCTACGGCATGCACGCGTCCAACGGCATCCTGTTCAATCACGAAGGCCCGACCCGGGGCGAAACCTTCGTGACCCGCAAGATCACTCGCGCCGTCGCCGCCATGGAAGCCGGGCATCAGGATTGCCTTTACCTGGGCAACCTGGACGCCAAGCGCGATTGGGGCCACGCCCGCGACTACGTGGACGGCATGTGGCGCATCCTCCAACAGGACGATCCGGACGATTTCGTCCTGGCCACGGGCGAATCCCATAGCGTGCGCGAGTTCGTCGAACTGGCTTTCGCCGAGATCGGACGACGGATTCAATGGCAAGGCCAGGGCACCGATGAAGCCGGCGTCTGCGCCGACACCGGCGCGGTGCTGATCCGCGTCGATCCCAGGTATTTTCGCCCGACCGAAGTGGAATTCCTGCTTGGTGATCCGGCAAAGGCCAAGGCCGAATTGAACTGGACCCATACGACCCCGTTCGCGGAGCTGGTCAAGGAGATGGTCGCCCATGATCGGGCGGCACTGGCCGACGGTGCGGGTGAGTGAACGGCCAGACCTTCGATCTGGCCGGTCGTCGGGTCTGGGTTGCCGGGCATCGGGGCATGGTCGGCGCGGCCCTGGTCCGGCGCCTCGGCCAAGAGAATTGTGAAATCCTGACCGTTGGCCGCGATCATGCCGACCTGCGCCGTCAGGCCGAGGTCGAAGCCTGGATGGCCGACGCCCGGCCGGACGCCGTGATCGTCGCTGCCGCCACCGTGGGGGGAATCCTGGCCAACGACACGCGGCCGGCGGAATTCCTATACGACAACCTGATGATCGAGGCCAACATCGTGCATGCGGCCCATGCCCAGGACGTCGCAAAGCTGTTGTTCCTGGGGTCCAGTTGCATCTATCCGCGGGACGCGGCCCAGCCGTTGACCGAGGACGCGTTGCTGACCGGTCCGCTGGAGCCGACCAACGAATGGTACGCGGTCGCCAAGATCGCCGGGATCAAGCTGTGCCAGGCCTATCGCAAGCAGCATGGCCGGGATTTCATTTCCGCCATGCCGACCAATCTCTACGGCCCGGGCGACAACTTCGATTTGACCAGCAGCCATGTCCTGCCGGCGTTGATCGCCAAGGTTCACGCCGCCAAGACAGCGGGCAGGGACAGCGTGGAAATCTGGGGCACGGGCGATCCGCTGCGCGAATTCATGCATGTCGATGACCTGGCCGACGCCCTGGTCTTCCTGCTTTGCCGTTATTCCGACGCGGCGCACGTGAACGTCGGCAGCGGTCGCGAAATCTCGATCAAGGATCTGGCCCTGCTGGTCGCGGAGGTCGTCGGTTTCGACGGCCGCTTCGACCACGACCTGACAAAGCCCGACGGGACGCCGCGCAAGGTCATGGAGTCGTCCCGCCTGGCGGCGCTGGGCTGGTCCGGCGGGCGGTCGCTGAAGGACGGCATCGCCGAAACCTATGCCTGGTATCTGGAGAATGGGGCGCCGCACAATGCCTAGGACCACGGAGACACGGAAAACGCGCGGGTCCAAGGTTCATCCGGTGATCCTGTCGGGCGGTGTCGGCACGCGCCTGTGGCCGCTGTCCCGGGCCAATCTGCCGAAGCAATTGCTGCCGCTTGTCGGCGAAGAAACCCTGTTGCAGGCGACCGTCCGGCGCTTCGTCGACCGGACCCGGTTCCACGCACCGATGATCATTGCCAATGACGACCATCGTTTCGTCATCGCCGAGCAACTGCGCCAGATGGCGATCGACGACGCGGCGATCGTGCTTGAGCCGGTTGGCCGCAACACCGCGCCGGCGGCGGCCGCGGCGGCGCTGATCCTGGCCGAGGAAGACCCCGAAGCGGTGATGATGGTCTTGCCGTCGGATCATATGATCGGCGATTCGGCTGCGTTCCGGACCTGTCTGGATCACGCCGCCCAGGCTGCGGCCGCCGGACACCTGCTGACTTTCGGCGTGGTTCCGGACCGGCCGTCCACGGAATACGGCTATATCCGCCGGGGCGATGCCCTTGGCGGGGAGGCGGAGGCGGCCCATGCGGTGGATCGCTTCGTCGAAAAGCCGGACACCAAGACGGCGGCCGCGTTTGTCGCGGCCGGCGACTATCTTTGGAACAGCGGTATGTTTCTGTTTGCCGTCGGGGCGTTTCTCGACGAGTTCGCGGCCCTGCAGCCGGAGATGTTGGCCGCCTGTCGCCGCGCCGTGGCGGCGCGCCGCCGCGATCTGGATTTTATCCGCCTGGACGCTGACGCCTTTGCCGCGGCCCCCGGCAATTCCATCGACTACGCGGTGATGGAGAAAACCGGGCGCGCCGCCGTCGTCCCCGCCCGGTTCGGGTGGAGCGACGTCGGCGCCTGGGACGCGCTGTGGCGATTGGCGGACAAGGATGCACAGGGCAATGTCCTGATCGGCGATGTTACCGCGGTCGATGTGCAGGACAGCTATATC
>JANQIJ010000066.1 GCA_028282185.1 Rhodospirillales bacterium | reverse complement strand
AGACCTGTCCGTCGGCACCGGCCCTAACCCCGGGGCCGCGACAAGGAGGGCTGCCGCATGGCCGAAACCGAGCGCATGGCGATCGTCGATGCCGACATCACCGGCCTGGACGTGGACGTCATCGTCAACGCCGCCAACGAGCAGTTGGCGCCAGGCGGCGGCGTTTGCGGCGCGATCCATCGCGTGGCCGGACCCAAGCTGGCCGAGGACTGCGCCGCCTTGGTGGCCAATCTGGGGCCTTGTCCGACGGGCGGCGCCCGGATCACGGCGGGCCATGCCCTTCAGGCGCGGCACGTCATCCATGCGGTCGGTCCGGTCTGGGCCGGCGGCGGTGCGGGCGAGCCGGAGGCGCTGGCCGGCGCCTACGGCAACGCGCTGCGCCTGATGGTCGAAAACAGCCTGAAGACCATCGCCTTTCCTGCCATTTCAACCGGCATTTTCGGCTTTCCCGCGCCGTTGGCGGCGCGCATCGCGGTTTCCGCCGTGGATCAGTTTCTCACCACCGCGCCGTCGATCCGCCAGGTCACCTTCTGCTGCTTCGGTGCCGACAGCGTTGCTCATCACCGAACCGCCCTGGCGGCGTTGTCCTGAGCGACACCGTCGCCGACCCGTCCCGGCGCGCGGTGCAGGTGCTTGGCACTTGGGTTCGAATGTGCGTCGTCGCGGGCGGATGCCCGCTCGGGATTTGCGTTATCTTTTCGTGCAAATGCGTTGTCGCGGGCGGATGCCCGCTCGGGATTTGCAAAAAAGCAGCCTTGGATCAGGTCCGCCTTTAAGGAGAGCCGCCGTTCGAGACAGCGACGGGGGGTGTGTTTTGGCCGGCCTGCGCGCCGCACCCCACGCGGCGTCGGCGCCGGGAGTGTCGGCTGGAGCGTCTCAAAAATTCAATTTAAACGTGACATGCTCTAGGATCCGATCATACCGCCGTCCTTCTTGGTGATCGCGACCACCGCGGGGCGCGGCGGCATGTCGTCCTTGAAATCGGGCCAGCGGGTTGTGGGCTTGGCCAGGGTCGAGCCCTCGGCGGGGTGCTGGACCGCGACAAACAGGGTTCTTCCGTCCGGCGTGAATTCCGGGCCGCACATTTCCGCATCGCGCGGACAGGCGAAGAAGAACCGGGTGAGCGCCCGGCCCTTCTTGTTGTTGTCCAGGTCGCAGGCGTACATGCCGTCGGGAATCTTGTTCTTGCGTTGTCTCGAGCCCTGGTCCGTGGAAATCCACAGCCGACCCAGGAGATCGAAGGCGCAGTTATCGGGCGCCGCCAGCCAGGCGCCGTGCTTGGGCGTGTCCTTGTGGTATTTGGCGCCGTGGCTCCGGTCCGCCGGATCGCCGGCGGCGAGCAAGATGTTCCAGAAGAAGATCAGGGCCCCGTGATCGGCCCGGCCGCCCCGGCCCGGTGGCGCGGCGAGCTCGATGACATGGCCGTATTCGTTGTTGGCCCGGGGGTTGGCCTTGTCCACCTGGTCGATGGTTCGCCGGGTGTTGTTGGTCAGCATGGCGTAGACTTTGTCGTTGACCGGGTTGTGGTCGACGTCCTCGGGCCGGTCCATGGGCGTGGCCCCCAGCAGGTCGGCGGCGCGGCGCGTCTCGATGGCAACGTCCGCCTGACTGTCGAAACCGTTTATGGTGGTCAGCGGCCCCGTGCCGTAGACCAGCGGCAGCCATTCGCCGCTGCCGTCGTCGTTGAAGCGGGCGACATAGAGCGTTCCCCAGTCCAACAAATTTCTGTTGGCCGTCCGATCGTTCTTGTCGATGCGCCCGTCGGAAACGAACTTATAAAGGTATTCGAACCGCTGATCGTCGCCGGAATAGACCACGGCGCGGCCATCGGGCGTTTCGGTGACGCCGGCGCCCTCATGCTTGAAACGTCCAAGGGCTGTGCGCTTCACCGGCATGGCGGCCGGATCGTAGGGATCGATTTCGACGAGCCAGCCGAACCGGTTTGGCTCGTTGGGCTCCTTCGAAACGTCGAAGCGGTCTTGGTACTTGCCCCAGCCGAGGTCCGGCCTGCCCTTGATGCCCATGCGTTTGTGGTTGCCCGTTTCGGCGCCGACGCCGGGCTTGCCGGCGAAATACTTGTGGATGTTCTCTTCCGCGATCAGCACCGTGCCCCAAGGGGTCCTGCCGCCGGCGCAATTGTTGATCGTACCGAGAACGCGCCGTCCCGTCGGATCGGCCGAGGTTTTCAAACGGTTGCTGCCGGCCGCCGGACCCGTCAGCTCTATTGCCGTCGAGGCGGTGATGCGCCGCGTGTAGCGGCTGTCCGCGACCACTGTCCAGCCGGCGGCGTTCTTCTTGACCTCGATCACCGAATGGCCGTGGGCGGCCATTTCCACGGCCGCCTGATCCTCGGTCACCGCGGCCCGGTTGCGGCGGTTGAGGCCCGGCCACATCAGTTCCGGGTTGGTGTATTCGTGATTGACGCAAAGCAGCCCGTGGTCGCTGTTGGCCGAGCCGGCGGGCAGCGGCAGGTAGCCGATGTAGTCGTTGTTATAGCCGAACTGCCGGGCCTGCCGGGCTGCCGTCTGATTGGCCGGGTCCAGGCTTGGCGCGCCCTTGAACAGGGGATCGCCCCAGCGGATCAAGATCCCGGCGTCATAGCCCTCGGCGACGGCATGGCTGTTAGCGATCATGTGGGCCGCTTGTTTGAATGTCAGCGACGAGGGGTTGCTGCCGTCGGCGCGGGCGGTCGCCGCGCCGAACAGGCCGCTCGAATGGGCGGCGGTCCAGGCGCCAGCGGCGGCAAAGCCGTACATCAAGCTTCGGCGATCGATGATCTCGTCCAGCGGCGCGGCCATGGGCCGCGGGATCGGCAGGTCGTCCTCGTCCCCGAGATCGTTCGGCAGTGTGTCGCCGGGGTCGGTGGCCTGTTTCGGTGGGAAGGTGTCGCGCATCAAGTGCTCCGCTCGGTTGCGGCGGTCCGATGATCGGCGACGTCGAGCTTAGGCCCGTCCGGGCAACAGACCCGTGTCCGTCGCGTGAAAATTGAATGACGGCGTGGGTCCGCAGCCGGCTTTCTTGTGGACAGACGGGGCTCGTGGACAGGCCGGGTCCGCGCGCCGACTGCGCCCGAGGGCGGCACCGCGGTCGACCGGCTCCTCAGCCCATGTCGGCCGATTGGTGGGCGGTCAGCACCGCCATGGTAACGATGTCTGACACGCTGGCGTCCATTTGTACCACCTGGGCCGGGCGCGAAAAGCCCAGCAGGATCGGCCCCAAGACCGTGGCACCGCCGGCGACGTTGAGCAGGCGCGCGGATATCCGGGCCGAATGCAGGCCCGGCATAACCAGCACATTGGCCGGCCCCGACAGTCGGCAAAATGGATAATTGGCCATCAGGTCGGGATTGAGTGCCACGCCGGCGCTCATCTCGCCGTCGTATTCGAAGCTCACGTCGCGCCGGTCAAGAACGCCCACCGCGTCACGCAGAATCTCCGCCCGGGGCAGGTCCGGGTTGCCAAAATTGGAAAACGAGATCATCGCCACCCGCGGTTCATGACCCATGGCCCGGGCGACCGCGGCGGCACCGGCGGCAAAGTCCGCCAACTGCTCGGCGTTGGGGTCGACGTTGACCGCCGTATCGGCGATGAACAGCGCCCGCCCGTCGCGGGTCAGAACGATCGACACCCCGAACACCGGCGTCCCGCCGCCGACTTTCAATACTCGGGAAAGGTCGCGAATCGCGACATTATAGTGGCGGGTCAGGCCGGTGACCAAGGCATCTGCGTCGCCGGATTCGACCATACAGGCGGCGAAAACATTGCGGTTGTTGTTGACCCGGCGCTGGGCATCGCGGCGCAACGAACCCTTCCGCTGTTCCTTGGTATAGACAAGGTCGATATAGGCTTCGTTTTTCTCGGACAGCCGGGCGTTATAGATCTCGATGCCTTCAGGCGCCGGCAGGCCCAAGGTTTCAATGGTCGCGCCGATCACTTCTTCCCGGCCGACCAGGATCGGCGTGCCGTAGCCCTGGCCATGGAAACTATAGGCGGCGCGGATCATGCGCTCGTCTTCGCCCTCGGCGAAGACCACCCGTTTCGGATTGGCTTTTACCGCGTCCAGGATGTTCTGCAGCGAACTGGCCGTCGGGTCGAGGCGGGCGGAAAGCTCGGCCGCATAAGCGTCCATGTCAGCGATCGGATTGCGGGCGACACCCGTGTCCATGGCCGCCTGGGCGACGGCCTTGGGCACGGCGACGATCAGGCGGGGATCGAACGGCGTCGGGATCAGATAGTCGGGGCCGTAGGTGAGATGCGAGCCGGCGTAGGCGGCACCGACCTCGTCCGGCACGTCTTCCCGGGCCAGCTCGGCCAGCGCCTGGGCCGCGGCGATTTTCATTTCTTCGTTGATGGCGCTGGCGCGCACGTCCAGGGCACCCCGGAAGATATAGGGAAAGCCCAGGACGTTGTTGATCTGATTGGGGTAGTCGGACCGCCCCGTGGCGATGATCGCGTCGTCGCGCACTTCCATCACCTCTTCGGGCCAGATTTCCGGCACCGGGTTGGCCATGGCGAAGATCAGCGGTTTGTCGGCCATGGCGGCGACCATCTCCTTGGTCACCGCGCCGGCCGCCGACAGCCCGACGAAGACGTCAGCACCCTTCAGGGCATCCGCCAGCGTCCGCGCATCGGTCTTGACCGCGTGTTTCGATTTCCACTGGTTCATGCCCTCGGTCCGGCCTTCGTAGATCACGCCCTTGGAATCGCAAAGCGTGACCTGCCCGGCCGGCAGGCCCATGGTTTGGAACAGTTCGACGCAAGCGATGGACGCGGCGCCGGCGCCATTGACGACCAGAGAAATGTCCTTGATGTCCCGCCCGGTCAGATGCAGGCCGTTGATCAGCCCGGCGGCGGTAATGATGGCGGTGCCGTGCTGGTCGTCGTGGAACACCGGAATGTCGAGGAGCTCCTTCAGGCGCTCTTCGATCATGAAGCATTCCGGCGCCTTGATGTCCTCGAGATTGATACCGCCGAAGGCCTTGCCGAGATAACGCACGCAGTTGACGAATGCGTCCACGTCCTCGGTGTCGACCTCCAAGTCGATGCCGTCGATGTCGGCGAACCGCTTGAACAGGACCGACTTGCCCTCCATCACCGGGGTCGCCGCGGCAGCGCCGATATTGCCCAGGCCGAGGACCGCCGTGCCGTTGGAGATCACCGCGACCTTGTTGCCGCGCGCCGTATAGGCGTAACCCGCAGCCTCATCCTTTTCAATTTCCAGGCAGGGTGCCGCGACACCCGGCGAGTAGGCTAGCGTCAGGTCGCGCTGGGTGGTCAGTGGCTTGGTCGCGCTGACCTCCATCTTGCCGGGCCGTCCGGTGGCGTGCATCCGCAACGCGTCCTGGAACATCATGTCGTCGGCTTGTTTTTTCATCTGCGTCGTCTCTGTCCGTTTCGTCCGCGCCAGGAACAGGCATAAACCGACACCGGAATGCCGGTGCCCGCCCGCGTTTATCGCTGTTGCCGATGATTGCCATGAACGGCCAAGCGGTCCCCAATCATTCCGCCTGCCAACCATTCCACCTGGTTGCCCAGGGTGTGCCTCCCATTGATTATTCTCCGTTCCCGACATATTGCCCAAGGGGCAGAGCAATGAAAAGCCTTGATCCGTCGGCGCGTTTTCCCCAAACGGATGGCCTCCCGCTCTTGTCCCCGGGGGCGGTATCCATGATACGCTAAGGATACTCTGGGCGCTGTGAAAATGATGACCGACGACCGTATGCCGCCCGACGAATCCGCCCCACGGGATATCCCGCAGCCCGATCCGCAAATCGACCGTGCCCGCGGTGACGGCGCCGCACCGCCCGCCGACGCTGCGTCCCCCGCCGCCCGCGGCGGCGTCACGCCCCCCGCCGCCCGTGGCGGCGTCACGCCGATGATGGCCCAATACCTGGAGATCAAGACCGATCATCCGGACGCCCTGCTGTTCTACCGGATGGGTGATTTCTACGAACTGTTCTTCGAGGACGCGGCCAAGGCGGCGGCGACGCTCGACATCGCCCTGACCAAGCGCGGCAAGCACCTGGGCGACGACATCCCCATGTGCGGCGTCCCGGTGCATAGCCACGAAAGCTATCTGACCCGCCTGATCCGGGCCGGCCACAAGGTCGCCATCTGCGAGCAGACGGAGGATCCGGCGGACGCCAAGAAACGAGGGTCAAAGGCCGTCGTCCGCCGCGCCGTGCAGCGCGTGGTTACGCCCGGGACGATCACCGAGGATACCCTGCTGGACGCACGGCAGCACAATTACCTGGCGGCCCTGGGCCGGGCACAGGGCAACTTGGGCCTTGCTTGGGTTGACGTGTCGACCGGTGATTTCCTGGCCCAGCCGGTGGCGGCGGAGGGCCTGGGCGCCGCCTTGGCACGGATCGATGCGGGCGAGCTGCTGGTTGCCGACGCCTTGTTGGAGGTTCCGGACCTGTTCGACGCCTTCGCCGACTTTCAGGACCGCCTGACGCCCCAGCCGGCTGCCCGGTTCGACAGCGCCAATGGCGAAAGGCGCTTGAAGGATCTGTTCCAGGTCGCGACCCTGGACAGCTTCGGCGGCTTTTCCCGGGCCGAACTGGCGGCGGCCGGCGCGCTCGTCGACTACCTGGAGTTGACGCAGAAGGGCCGCCTGCCGCGCCTGTTGCCGACCAGACGGGTGATGGAAAGCGCGGTCATGGGGATTGACGCGGCGACCCGTCGCAACCTGGAACTGACGCGGACACTTACCGGCGAACGCCGGGGTTCGTTGCTCGACGTCATCGACCGCACGGTGACCGGCGCCGGCGCCCGGCTGCTGGCGGCACGCCTGGCCGCCCCCTTGACCGATCCCGGGGCCATCGACCGGCGGCTCGACGCGGTCCAGTTCTTTGTCGACGACCCGCGTCTGGCGGACGACTTGGGCAGGGCCCTGGCCCGCGCGCCGGACATCGCCCGGGCGATGTCGCGGATTTCCTTGGGCCGCGGCGGGCCGCGCGACCTGGCGGCGGTCCGTGACGGCCTGGCCGAGGCGGCGGCGCTGCGCGGTCTGTTGGACGGGGCGCCGGGTATCGCCCCCGAGGCCGTGGCCCAGGCCCGTGCCGATCTCGGCGAGCACCGACAGTTGATAGACCGCCTCGCCAAGGCGCTGGATGATGACTTGCCGTTGCTGGCCCGCGACGGCGGGTTCATCCGGGCGGGTTACGCGCCGGCGTTGGACGAACACCGACAGTTGCGCGACGACAGCCGCAAGTTGATTGCCGGTCTGCAAGCGAAGTATGCCGAGGCCACGGGGGTATCTTCGCTCAAGGTCAAGCATAACAACGTCCTTGGTTATTTCATCGAGGTTTCGGCCAAGCAGGCCGATCGCATCCCGACGGGCAAGTCCGATGGCGGCGATGCCCCCGACAGCCCCTTCATCCACCGCCAGACCATGGCCAACGCCATGCGGTTTTCCACTGTCGAGCTAGGTGAGTTGGAAACCCGGATTTCACGGGCCGCGGAACGCGCGCTGGCCCTGGAGCTCGACCTGTTCGACGACCTGTTGAACGAGGTCATCGGTCGTGCTGCCGATGTTTCTCTCGCCGCCCAGGCCTTGGCCCGTCTTGATGTGGACGTGGCGCTGGCCGGGCTGGCCCGCGACCGCCGTTATGTCCGGCCCCGGGTCGACGACAGCCTGGCATTCGACATCGAGGGCGGGCGCCACCCGGTGGTCGAGGCGGCGTTGCAGGCCCAGGGCGCTACCGCCTTCGTCGGTAATGACTGCGACCTCGGCGGCGGCGAGGGGACGGCCGGGCGCCTGTGGCTGCTGACCGGCCCGAACATGGCCGGCAAGAGCACCTTTCTCAGGCAGAACGCGCTGATTGCCGTGATGGCGCAGGTCGGCGCCTTCGTGCCGGCCGAGCGCGCCCATATCGGCATCGTCGATCAACTGTTTTCCCGGGTCGGCGCGGCCGACGATCTGGCCCGCGGGCGCTCGACCTTCATGGTCGAAATGGTCGAAACCGCATCTATCTTGAACCAGGCCGGTGCCCGCGCCCTGGTCATCCTGGACGAGATCGGCCGCGGCACGGCGACCTTCGACGGCCTGTCCATCGCCTGGGCCGTGGTCGAGCACCTGCACGAGGTCAATGGCTGCCGCGGCCTGTTCGCGACCCATTATCACGAACTGACCCATCTGGCCGGGCGGCTCGACGGCCTGTCTCCGTATACCATGCGGGTCAAGGAATGGCAGGGCGAAGTGGTGTTCCTGCACGAGGTCGCCGCCGGCGCCGCCGACCGGTCCTACGGCATCCATGTGGGCCGCCTGGCCGGCCTGCCGCCCGCGGTGACGGCGCGGGCCGAGGCGGTGCTGGAGAAGCTGGAGCGCGGCGAGACGGAGGGCGGCCTGCCGGGCGTTGCCGCGGGGGTGGACTTGGCGGACGAGCTGCCCCTGTTTTCCGCCCGGCCGCAGTCGGGGGGCAGGCTTGAGGCGGCCGCCGCGCCCTCGGCGGTGGAGCGGGAGTTGGCGGCGATCAATCCCGACGCGATGACGCCCCTGGAGGCCCTTGAGCTGTTATATCGGCTGCGCCGCCTTGGCGATGACGACGGTGCCTGAGCGCGTCGCTTGACCGAACGGCCCCTGACCGAGGTGTTTCGGGTTTCCGCCTGACAAGATAATTGTCCGGCGCGGGTGCGCGCCGCCACTGCCTGGTGTATAAAGCCGCCATGGCACGAGGAACCGTCAGCAAACCCCGCGACATCATCGACCGCAAGGCATTGATCAGGCGCCTCGATGAGATCGCCGGCTGGTCCGGCTACACGCCCAATACGCGGGGCGAGGTTCTCGCCTTGTTCAAGGACGCTCAAAAAACCGGCTGGAACGAAGTCAGGCGCCGCTTCGAAGCCGGCGAATGCAGCGGTCCGGAAGCGACCCGCGCCCACGCCTACCTGATGGATCAGTTGATCCGCGCGGTCTACGACTTCGCCGACCGTTGGGTTTACCCGACGGCCAATCCGACGACCGGGGAAGCGCTGACCGTGACCGCCACGGGGGGCTATGGCCGGGGCGAACTGGCGCCTTTTTCCGATATCGATCTGATGTTCCTGCATCCCTACAAGATTACGCCCCGGACCGAGCAGTTGGTCGAGTTCATGCTTTATATGCTCTGGGACCTGGGCCTCAAGGTCGGCCATGCGACGCGCAACGTCGACGAGGCCGTGCGCCTGGCGAAGGAAGACCTGACGATCCGCACCTCAATGTTGGAAGCCCGTTGGCTTTGGGGCGATCAGGCGCTGTTCGAGCAGTTCCGCCAGGCCTTCTGGGACAAGGTTGCGACGGGCTCGGAGCAGGTCTTTGTCGAACAGAAGCTGGGTGAGCGGGATTCGCGCCACGACAAAATGGGCGATACGCGCTACGTGCTCGAACCCAACATCAAGGAAGGCAAGGGCGGGCTGCGCGACCTTCAGACCCTCATTTGGGTCGTCAAATATATTTACAGAATTGACGACATGGGGGAGCTGGTCGCTCTTGGCATCGTCACCGACGACGACATCAAGTTGTTCGAGAAGGCGGAGAACTTCCTGTGGACCGTGCGCTGCCATCTGCATTTTCTGGCCGGCCGGCCGGAGGAGCGCCTGAATTTCAGCGTCCAGACCGAGATCGCCGAGCGACTGGGTTACCGCAATCAGCGCGGCGCCCAGGGCGTCGAGCGATTCATGAAGCACTACTTTCTGATCGCCAAGGACGTCGGCGACATCACCCGCATCCTCTGCGCCGTGCTCGAGGAAAAGCAGAAAAAGACCTCCGGCAAATTCCGCCTGCCGTTCCTGCGCTTCGGCAAATCGGACGTTGCCGGCTTCAAGGTCGATGGCGGCCGCCTGACCATCGACAGCGAAGACGAACTCAAGGCCGATCCGGTCAAGATGATCTCCCTGTTCCACACGGCGCAGGCTCATGACCTGGACATTCATCCGCAGGCCCTGCGCTTGGTCAGCCAGAACCTGAAGCTGGTTGACGGTAAGCTGCGCAAGAACAAACAGGCGAACCGCCTGTTCCTGGAGATGCTGACCGGGCCGGAGCCGGTGACGACCTTGATGAGATTCAACGAGGCCGGCGTTTTCGGCCGCTTCATTCCGGACTTCGGCCGCGTCGTCGCGCAAATGCAGTACGACATGTACCACGTCTATACGGTTGACGAGCACACCATCCGCGCGATCGGCCTGTTGAACGGGATCGAAACGGGCCGGTTGAAGGCGGACCATCCCGTGTCCTACGGGACGTTTTCGGAGATCCAGTCCAAGGAGGCACTGTTCGTCGCGGTGATGCTGCACGACATCGCCAAGGGGCGGGACGGCGACCATTCGGTGCTCGGCGCGGAAATCGCCTTGAAACTCTGTCCGCGGTTGGGTCTCAACGATTGGGAAACGGAAACGGTTTCCTGGCTGGTTCGCTATCATTTGTTGATGTCCCATACGGCGTTCAAGCGCGACCTGGACGACCCCAAGACGATCCAGGATTTCGCCGATGCGGTGCAGTCGCCGGAACGCTTACGTCTGCTCAACATTCTGACGGTGGTCGATATTCGCGCCGTCGGGCCGAACGTCTGGAACAATTGGAAGGCCGGCCTGTTGCGCGAGCTCTATTGGCAGACCCAGGCGGTGCTGAGCGGGACCGCGCCCGAGAACCAGCGCGCCAAGCGGATCGAGCGGGCCAAGCACGCGCTTGGCGAGGCCTTGGCCGATTGGCCCAAGGCGGACCTGGAGGCCCATTTGGCGCGCGGCACGGACGCCTATTGGCTGGCGGCGGACGCAACGACCCAGGCCCGACACGCGGAATTGGTCCGTGCCGCCGAGGCCCGCGGCGACGACCTTTGCATCGAGACGGCGGTCGATACCGCCCGCGCGGCCAATGAGATCATCGTCTATACGGCCGACCATCCGGGTCTGTTCGCCAACATCGCCGGCGCCCTGGCGCTGTCCGGCGTGTCGATCCTGGACGCCAAGATCGCGACCCTGACCAACGGCATGGCCCTCGATACCTTCTGGGTGCAGGACGGGGCGGGGCGGGCGATTGAAGAAAAGCGCCAGCTGGCCCGGATCGTCCAGCGTATGGAAGACGCCCTGCGCGGTAAACGCGATCCGGCGAAGGAACTCGACAAGGACGGTGGCAACCTGCCGGGCAGGGAGCTGGCCTTCAACATCCCGCCCCGGGTGCTGATCGACAACAACGCCTCGAATACCTACACGGTCATTGAAATCAACGGCCGCGACCGGCCGGGCCTGCTCTATGACGTGACTTCGGTCCTGACCGAAGAGGGCCTGCAGATCGCCAGCGCCCAGATCACGACCTATGGCGAGCGGGTTGTCGACGTGTTTTACGTGAAGGACATCTTCGGCCTGAAGGTCCGCCATCCGGAAAAGCTCAAGACAGTGGAAGAGCGCATTTTGAAACGCATCACGCCGGCCAAGCGGAAAAGGGACAAGGCTTCGGAAAAAGCCAAGCCCAAGACCAAGGAAAAGGGCGGCGGCGGTGCCATGGCGGCCGCGGAATAACCCGCTTTAGACCTTGCCTCCGCCGCATTCCAGGCGTACCAGCGTCAAATGAACCTGTTACGGGCGATCACCACGGTGGGCGGCTTCACCTTGCTCAGCCGCGCGTTTGGCTTCGTCCGCGATATCCTGATCGCCAACTTCCTGGGCGCCGGCGTGATCGCCGATGCCTTCGTCGTCGCCTTCCGCCTGCCCAACCTGTTCCGCCGCCTGTTCGCGGAAGGCGCCTTCGCCGCCGCCTTCGTGCCCATCTTTTCCCGAGAATTGGAGGGCGATGGCGCGGATGCCCAGGCGGCGCGGGCCCGGGCCCGGGAATTCGCCGAGCAGGCCCAATCGGTCCTGGTCCTGATCCTGGTCGTTCTGGTGATCGCCATGGAGCTGGCCATGCCCTGGGTCATGCTGGCCATGGCCGGCGGCTTCCAAGACGTGCCCGGCAAGCTGGAGCTGGCGACGGAGCTGTCGCGTATCGCCTTCCCTTATCTGCTGTTCATTTCCATCGTCTCGTTGCAATCCGGGGTGCTCAATTCCCTGGGCCGGTTCGCCGCCGCCGCCGCCGCGCCGGTCCTCTTGAACGTCACCCTGATCACCGCCTTGCTCGCTTTCGCCGACCGCCTGGAAAGCGCCGGCCACGCGCTGAGCTGGGGGGTCTTCGCCGCCGGCGTCGTGCAGTTCCTCTGGCTGGCCTACCATTGCCGGGCCGCCGGTTTTCCGCTGCGTTTCGTGCGGCCCCGCTGGACCGAAAAGGTCGCGCTGTTGATCAAGCGCATCCTGCCCGTGGTGTTCGGCGCCTCGCTTTATCAGATCAACCTTTTGATCGGCACGATCCTGGCCACCTACGTCGCCGACGGCGCGGTCAGTTACCTGTACTACGCCGACCGGGTGACGCAGTTGCCCTTGGGCGTGGTCGGCGTCGCCGTGGGCACGGCTTTGTTGCCGCTGTTGTCGCGCCAGTTGAAGGCGGGCGACGAAGTCGGCGCCTTGGACAGCCAGAACAGGGGCCTCGAATTCGCCCTGCTGTTGACCTTGCCGGCGGCCGGCGCCTTCCTGGTCATCCCCGATGAAATCGTTTCCGCCCTGTTCCAGCACGGCGCCTTCGACGCCGATGCCGCCCGGGCCACCGCGGCGGCGCTCTTGGCCTATGCCACGGGGCTGCCGGCCTATGTTCTGATCCGCGTTCTCACGCCCGGGTTCTACGCCCGTGAGGACACGGTCACCCCGGTCCGCATCGCCGTCGGCGCGATGCTCCTGAACATCGTCTTGAACCTGATCTTCATGCAGTTTTGGGGGCACGTCGGGATTGCCTTGGCGGCCTCGGTCTCCGCCTGGGTCAACACCATCGCGTTGGCCTGGGTTCTGGTTCGCCGCGGCCAGTACCGGCCGGACGAGCGCCTCAGATTTCGCCTGCCCCGGATCTTCCTGGCCACGGCTGGCATGGTCGGCGTGCTGGAAATCGCCCGCCAGGAGCTCTGGTTCCTCACCGGCGGCGGTCTCGGAGACCGGGCCCTGGGCCTGGTCATCCTGGTCGGCGCCGGCTTGGTTTCCTATTTCCTATTCGCGACCTTGCTGCGGGCCGCCAGCCCCCGCGACCTGAAGGCGATGATGCTGCGGCGCCAGGGACCGCCGGTCGGGTCGGCGGACGTCCTGTCCGATGACAGGTCGGACGGCCCCACGGACGGCCCGTCGCGCGGGTCCGGCGCCTGATCCGGCCTTGACCGCGGCGGCCTCAGCCGCCATAACCGGCGCCACTCCAATTTCCAGGAATTTCCACAGGGATACCCGCCGCCATGGGGCGCATCTTCTCCGGCGTTCAGCCCACGGGCAACCTGCACCTCGGCAACTACCTGGGCGCAATACGCAATTGGGTGCGCCTGCAGGACGAATTCGACGATTGCCTGTTTTGCGTCGTCGACCTGCATGCGGTCACCGTGTGGCAGGATCCGGTGGAACTGCAGGCCAACACGCGCGAGGTCTGCGCCGCGATGATCGCCGCCGGGATCGATCCTGCGAAGAACGTGATCTTCAACCAAAGCCGCAATTCGGCGCATGCGGAACTGGCCTGGATCTTCAATTGCGTGGCCCGCATGGGCTGGCTCAACCGGATGACCCAGTTCAAGGAAAAAGCCGGCAAGAACCGGGAAAACGCCTCGGTCGGCCTGTTCGCCTATCCGAACCTGATGGCCGCCGACATCCTCGCCTATCGCGGAACCCATGTGCCCGTCGGCGACGATCAGAAACAACACCTGGAACTGGCCCGCGACATCGCCCAGAAGTTCAACAACGACTTCGGTGTCGATTTCTTCCCGGTGGTCGAGCCGCTGATCTTCGGCGAGGCGACCCGCGTGATGTCCTTGAAGGACGGGTCCAAGAAGATGAGCAAGTCGGACCCGTCCGACCAGTCGCGGATTACCCTGACCGATGACGCCGACGCCTTCGCCAAGAAGGGGCGCAAGGCGCGGACCGATCCCCTACCGCTGCCGGACGACCCCAAGGACTTGGCCGATCGACCGGAGGCGGCCAACCTTTTGGGAATCTATGCGGCACTGGCCGACCGGCCCCTGGCGGAGGTTCTGACGCAGCACGGCGGCGGCCAGTTTTCGGGCTTCAAGCAGGATCTCGCCGACCTGATGGTTGCCAAGCTGCAACCGATCACCGGTGAAATGCGTCGCCTTGGCGACGATCCCGGCTATATCGACGGCGTGCTGGCCGAGGGTGCCGAGCGGGCGCGGGCGTTGTCCGATCCCGTCATGGACCGAGTGTTCGATATCGTCGGCTTTCTGCGCGGCTGAACATTCATGCTGTGGGTTCCCGAAGACCAACGGCCCGCCGCGTCCTTGCCGGGGCGCCCTTGAACCGCCGTCGCAAGCGCCCCATCTTAACGGGCAGTTGAAGGCGGCGCCCAACAGGTCCGAGGTTTCGATCTGCCGGCGTATTGCCCAACGTTTTCCGGCCCTAATTTTTGGAGTTTCAATGTCATGTTCATTCAGACGGAAACCACGCCGAACCCGGCGACCCTGAAGTTTTTGCCTGGGTGCACGGTCATGGAAGCCGGCACCGCCAATTTCACCTCGGCCGATGATGCCGGACGTTCGCCGCTGGCGGTTTCGTTGTTCGGGATCGACGGCGTGACCGGCGTGTTTTTCGGCGCCGATTTCATCACCGTGACCAAGGATGCCGACCGCGACTGGGATACCCTGAAGCCGCGCCTGTTGGGCGGGATCATGGAGCACTTCACCAGCGGCGCCCCTGTCATTACCCAGGACGCGGCCGACGACGACGCGGAGGAAGCCGGTGAAGATGGTGAAATCGTAACCCAGATCAAGGAGTTGCTGGAAACCCGCGTGCGCCCGGCCGTGGCCCAGGACGGCGGCGACATCATCTATCACGGGTTCGAGGAAGGCATCGTCTACCTGCAGATGCAGGGCGCCTGTTCCGGCTGTCCGTCCTCGACGGCGACCCTTAAGAACGGTATCGAAAACATGCTGCGGTACTACATTCCGGAAGTCAAAGAGGTCCAGGCGGTTCTCTAACCGGATGAAATGAAACCGATTTGACTTTCGCCGCATTTCCCGTTGGCGGCGGCATCGCGAAGGTGCTATAAGCCGCGCCCTGAGGAAACGATTGCAGTGGGTCGCGGAGACGCGGGCCGAAAACAAGCGTAACCGGCGACCAACCACACAAAATAATGCCGCCGCGGCAAGACCGATGGAACACCGCATCCGCGGTTTTTGGCCTTGTCATTTTGATGAAGGAGTCGGCGTTCGACGCCGGACCGGGCCGAAGGCGCGGTTTTATGGCGGCCCTTTTGTGGTCGTTTGCGGCCGAGACCATTCCCTGGGCACGAAACAATGAGGACGGACCGTCTTTCTGGCCGGCCCCATTGCGGGACTTTGGATGTGACGCGATGGATGTGATGCGATCGCGGAATCGACGCGACCTTGGATTTGATGATGAAGATGTTTTTTGAACGGGCGACCCTGACGGTCTTGGCCTTGGCCGTGGTGTCCGCCGGATATCTGGGCCTGGATCGGGATTGGGCCCTCGCGCCGCAAGGCTCGACGGCCGCTCCGACCGCCGAGATGCCGCCGGAGATTCTGCCCGCGCCGTTTCCGCCGCGCTTGGCGGATGTGGCGCCGCCGCGCCGCCCGGGGCGCAGCCTTGGGCCGGACCAATCGGTCGATGCCCTGAGCGCTTGGTTCCGCGAGCTCGATTACGACCTGGAGCAGGTCCATGCCGACGGTTCGCCGGTGCCCGAAGCCTATCTTGCCTCCCTGCCGCCGGACTTGGGGCAGCTGCGCGAAACGAAGGAGCGCAAGCGCCTGTTCTTTCAGGTGATGCTGCCGCTGATCCTGCGGGTCAACCAGGACATCCTGATCGACCGCCAACGCCTGTGGCAGTTGCGCGCAAACCGGCTGTTGGGCCGGCCGTTGGACGCCGTGGACCGGCTTTGGCTGACGGCGATCGCGGACCGCTACGGCACCGCGCCGGACGATATCGACGCTCTGTTGACGCGCGTCGATGTGATTCCGCCGTCCCTGGCGCTGGCGCAGGCGGCAAAGGAAAGCGGCTGGGGCACGTCGCGCTTTGCCCGCCGCGGCAATGCCATGTTCGGCCAATGGACCACCGCAGCAGGGCGGGGTTTGGTGCCGCTCGACCGTGACCCTGACAAGGATCATTTGGTCCGGGCCTTTGCCACGTTGAAGGATTCGGTGCGCGCTTACATGCTCAACCTGAACACGCATCGCGCCTATCGCGAACTGCGCGCCGCCCGGGCCGACACGCGCCGGGCCGGCGATCCGTTGAACGGCCTGACCCTGGCGCATTTTTTGTTCCGCTATTCAGAGCTGCGGGAAGAGTACGTCGCGGCGATACGCGCTATTATCCGGGCCAACGGCTTGATTCGTCTGGATGACGCGCGCCTAGCAATCGGCATCCGCCCGTCGGCCTAGGCCCAGGTCACCCGCGCCGCGCAGGCCTCTTTATACTCTCGTGTTTGGGTCCGTGTCGGGCGAGCCTCCCGTGCTATTCGCGGCCCTCGGTCGCGGGTTCTAATTCGGCGCGACGTAGAACTGGCGGCCCAACCAGAACCATCGGCCGTCCGGCCCCGGCAGGGTGCAGTTGATCCGTGTCCGTCCCTGGGGAAAGGGTTTGGTGACCCGCACCTCGATGCGCACATTGCCCAGGTTCTCGACCTGCGCCCGCCCTTCGTGCGACGCGAAACAGGACAGCCTGTCGATTCCCTTGGGCCCTGGCGGCACCAGGGTGAAACCCATGGCCGGCGGGTTGTTCCGGGCGACCAGCGGATCGGCTGGCGTCAGGTCCGATACGTTGAGCGCCAAGGCATTGACCGCCAGCCGGAACCGATCAATGCCGCCGAAGTTCTCGTTCAAGGCAAAGCGTGGCAAGTTGAACAGGCCGAGGCTGCGATGGGCGACGCCCGAATGCTGCCCGAAGGCGGCCTCGAAGCCGCGGGATTTGACCAGCGCCTCGACCTTTGCCGAGGCCTCGCCATAGGGATAGGCGAACAGCGTCGGCCGGGTGCCCAGTTCCGCTTCGTAGCGCGCGGTCGCGTCGTCGACCTCGCGCGCGTTTCGGGCCGGGTCGGCCGCCGCCATATGGCTGTGGTTGACCGTATGATGGCCGATGGTCACGCCGCCATCGCGCATTTCGCGGATCTGGTCCCAGCTCATGATGCCCCTGACACCGCGGTCGACGTTGCCAGTGGCGACGAACAGGGTGAACGGAAACCCGGCTTTCTTGAGACGCGGCCAAGCTTCTTCGTAGACCGACAGGTAGGCATCGTCGACGGAGATGCCGACCGTCCGATCCGGCAGCGGTGTGCCTTCCTTGAGCGCGCGAACGATTTCCGGCAGGGGCAGGACCCGGTAGCCGCCGTCGGTCAGTTCGGCCAAATGGCTTTCAAACTGTTTCAGGCGGATGTTGGTCGACGGGAAATCGCTCTCGCCGAACCGATGGTACATGATGATCACCGCATGATCGGCGGCGCGTGCCCCGGCGGGCCATGACACGGCCCCGGCAGTCAGGAAAAACGCCAGGGCGGCCCCGAGAAAACCTGCGGTGGTTCGCGCGATGGCGGGCTGCAGCTGTCTCACACTTTTCGATCCTTTTGATTGGCCGCGGGGGCCTTACGCTGATTTTTCCCCCTTACGCCGCCGAGCACAAGGCTCTAGGTTTTTGCGCCGGGCCGGTAGGGCCGGCTGCGCCCGGCGGTCCGTGCCGCGGGTTGAGCGCGTGAACGGCTTGATGGCAACCATAGGCAACAATGACAGACAGCAAACAACGTAAGGAGCCCCGGATGACCGACACTCTGGATGCGGCAGGTATGGACCTGTTGTTCAACAAGGCCCGTACCTACAACACCTGGACCGACAAGACCCTGGACGAAGCCGTGTTGCGGGCGATCTGGGATCTGGCCAAGATGGGCCCGACCAGTGCCAATTGCTCGCCCGCCCGGGTGGTCTTCGTAACCTCGCCGGAGGCCAAGGAGAAGCTGAGGCCCTGCCTGGCCGAAGGCAATGTCGACAAGACCATGACGGCGCCGGTCACGGCGATCATCGGCCATGACATGGAATTCTACGAGAAGCTGCCGGAATTGTTCCCCCATACGGACGCGCGCGCCTGGTTCGTCGGAAACGACGCGTTGATCGCCGATACCGCGTTCCGCAACGGCACCTTGCAGGGCGCTTACCTGATCATGGCGGCGCGCGCCCTGGGTTACGATTGCGGCCCCATGTCCGGCTTCGACCCGGACAAGGTCAACCAAGCGTTCTTCGCCGGCACCCGGGTCGAGGCCAACTTCCTATGCAACATCGGCCAAGGGATCGACGCCGACCTGTTTCCGCAGAGCCCCCGCATGGCCTTCGCCGATGCCTGCCAGGTGGTTTAAAGATCGGAAATTGGCCTGGCCGACGACGGCGCGCCGGTGATGGACCAGCCGCTCCGGTCCCATGAAGCCCCTGCCCGACAGGCCGTCGCCATCGGCCCACCGGGCATCTCGGCATGGATTTATCTCGTCATCTGCTTGGTCGCGGTGGCGCCGGTATTCTGGCCCCTGCTGCGAACCCTGCCGGCGCAGGCCTATCTCGCGGCTGTCCTGACCATTGCCTACCTGGCGCTCGAATTCCGGCGGACCGCGCCGGTCCAGCGCCTGGTCGGCTACGGCCTGTTGCTCGCCGGCTTGGCCCTGGGTGCGCTCGAGGGCCAGGTTCTTGCGGTCGCGCTCGACGGCTTCGCCCGGTCGCTCAAGTTCCTTCTGGTGTTCTTCGCCGTCGCTTGGTTGCAATACCCCGCCGGCACCAGCCCGACACTGATCGCCGCCCGACAGTTCGTCCTGGACCAACCGGCCGGCCGCCGTTTCCTGATCCTGGCATACGCGGCCCATGGCCTGGGCGCGTTCCTCAACCTGGCGGCCCTGACGTTGTTGTCCGACATGGTCGCCCGGCCCAAGGACCGGCGTCTCAAGGACCGCTTGGCCGTTGCCTTGATGATCGGTTTCACTTCGGCCTCGGCCTGGTCGCCGTTCTATGTCAGCGTTACCGTCATCCTGGTCGCCCTGCCGGGTTTGAAGTGGACCGACTTCGCGCTGCCGGGCCTTGTTATCGGTTTGCTTGTCGTTGCCGCGACGGCCTTGCTGGACCGTATGATCGCGCGCGGTGCCCGGCCGGGACCGCCGCCCGGACCGGCCATGGAGGGCGCCCGGTGGGGCCGGTTGGCCGCGCTTCTGGGCAGCCTGATGGTTTGCGTAATCACTCTGGAAACGGTTTTTCAACTGTCCATTCCCGTGGTCCTGGCCTTGCTTGCGCCGCCCTTTGCCGTGATCTGGCTGGCGATCAGCCCGGCGCGCCGGGCCGAAGCGCCGGGCCTTGCCCGCCGCGTGGTGCACGGTTTGCCGGGGCTGCGCGGCGAAGCGCTGATCTTTGTCGGTGCCAACATGTTGGGCACCGGACTTTCCGCCGCGCTCGACCCCGCCGCCACTTCGGCGTTGCTGAACATCGGCGTCTGGCCCGACTGGGCCAAGCCCGTGGCCCTGGCCCTGTTCATCATCGGTGCCGGCGCGGTCGGCGTGCATCCGGTCGTCCTGGTCATCCTGGTCGGAACCACGCTGCCACCCGAAGTTTTCGGCATGCCGCCCCTGGTCATGGCCCTGGTGATGCTCGGCACCTGGGGCCTGTCGACGACCAGCTCACCGTTCTCGGGGACGACCTTGGTGGTTGGCCGGTTGACCGGAGAGAGCAGTTTCCGCCTCGCCTGGGGCCCGGCGCCGCTGTATACCGTGACCGGCGGCCTGGTTGTCGCGGCCGTGGCCTACG
>JANQIJ010000057.1 GCA_028282185.1 Rhodospirillales bacterium | reverse complement strand
TTCGCCCGGTCCGGAATTCGCCCGGACCGCCCGGGAATTGGCGTCCCGCCTGATGCGCGGCAACCGCACCCGACCGACGGACCACCCGCCGGGCGACGTCCCCTCTGTGGTGGTTGGCGGGGAAGCTGAAATCGCGGCCTTCCTTGAACAGCAAGGGTTGGGTTCGGTGCCCGATCAAGTCGCCGGTGGCAGCGCCGCCGCCTGGGTCGCCGCGCCGGCGGGAAAACCGCCGATCCTGATCGTCCAAGCACGGGACGCGGCGGCGCTCGGCGCCTTGCTCCGTCCCCTACCCCATTACGGTCGGCGCAGCTTCACTCGCTTCGAGGGGGCGAAAGCTGTCGCGGTCGGAGCCTGGCCGGCCAAGGGCAGCCCATTGAGCGCGCCGGTCGAGCGTCACGAATGACCGCTACCGCCGACGGGCCATAAGGCGCCGGCAACGGCCGAGATCATCCGCTCGAAACGGAAAAGGCGGACAGGGCGATGGCAAGGCCGGCGGCCTCCTCCGTCCGCTCCGGACAAATCCGTTCCGAGCAAAAAAGAAACGGCCACCTCTTAGAGGCGGCCGTTCTTAACTCTACAATCCGGCGCCGCGAATATGCGGCGGGTTTGCGAAGCTTTTCAATCAGAAACCGTATTTGATGCCGATCATGACCGAGTGAACAAGCAGATCGTCATCAGCTTTACCGAACTTGTTGTCGAAATCGCCGTCGAAGCTGAGCATCAAATCATAAGCCGCCGAAAGCGAGGTGTTCGCGTCGATCGCGTAATCGAAACCAACGCCAGCCCGAACGCCTGGCGCGTAGATGGTTTCGGATTCCGATACAGCGGCATTGTCGTCAGCGGTATCCGTGAAGCTGACGTCCGCGTCCGCGACGATCAGGCCACCGCCGACGTTGACGAACGGCGTGATTTCGGTCCCCGTGTCGAAGTTGTACCCAACGTTGACGAAGGCCGTGTAGATATCGGCGTCACCGTCGACATTCGTCGCGCTCGTGATGCTATCGGTCTCCGCTTGACGCCAACCGCCGGACAGGCTGATCGTGAAGTCGTCGACATTATAGCCGGCCTCAAGAACGCCGCCGAACCCGGTATCGAGTTCGACCGTCCGGTTCGTGTCCACGATGCTGTTGTCCGAACTGGCCGTCGACCCGTCGATCTTGCCTTCCAAGTCTTGATAGAAAGATGCGACGCCGAAGGCACCGACGTAAAACCCGTCGTCCGCCATAGCGGCGTTGCCGGTCATCACCACCGCAGCGCCGACGATCACTGATTTAACGAAATTCTTCACTCTTCTTACTCCTTAATGGACCGACGAAGCTCGCATTAATACCGACGAACCCGCCGCACGCTTTTTGACGCAGTGTTGTACGAGTTCGTAACATGCGAAAATTCAACGGTAAAGATTAATTTTGTGTTTCGTTATAGAACCCTAGGGAAGTTTTTCGGCAGCGTTGCAACAATGCAACACCTGCAATGGAAAAAATGCAACACCTCATTCGACAAGCGGCTTTTCTGGTTCGGCCTGCCAGGCCCGCGGCAGGCGGCCGTCGCGGGCCTGGCACTTTTGGCTCAAACCCGGTCCAGTAAAGGCGAAGTTGGGTTACGACGGGCCGAAAACGGCGTCAATTCGTTCCGCATTCGTTCCGTAAAAGTGTCCGCGGCAGGCCAAAACCGTGGCCCAGCCAGCGCCTGCGATCGCTTGTCGGCCCGTAAACGAAGTCTGGACAATTCGACAGTATGTATCTTTTTCAAAAGCTTCGGCTTATACATGCATAAAATACGGGGGGGTCCGCGAAGGCCGGCGATCTACGATCGCCTGGCAACCTGGGGATGGTCTTAAGGATGACGATGCCGCAATCCGGCAAGGCGCGAGGGGTGATATCCGCCGTTGGTGCAGCTTTCCTGCTGTTCTTGGGGATGTTTCTCCATGCGGACATGGCGCGGGCGGACGACCCGGCAAAGGGCCCGTACATCGGCATGCGGGGATTCCTGGTCTTCACCGACGTCGACGACGTCACCTTTAGCTCGCCGGATTCATCGGAATTCACGATTCTCGACGACGCCATCGAGTTCCAGGGCGGCCTCAGCCTGGCCTTCGGGTATGAATGGTCAAAACACCTGAAACTGCCGATCCGCACGGAACTCGAAGGCAACTGGCGGGTTAGCCACGACCTGGACGGGCGGGCCCAGTCAAGCCCCGACGGCGCGGTCGGCTACAACAACCATGTCGCCAACCTCAATCCGATGGTCAACGTCCTGCTGGACATCCCGACCGGGTCGTTCTGGCGGCCCTATGTCGGCGGCGGGGTTGGCGTATCATTCAATGTCTCACACGTTTCTAATGCGCCGATCGAGGAACCGGAGGGATCCACAGATCAACATATCAACGCAAGTTTCGCCTGGTCGTTGCAGGCCGGCCTGCATTTCCGCTGGTCGCGGAACTGGGCCATTCAGGCGGGCTACCGTTTTTCAAACCTTGGGCGCATCGACACGGGAACCCTCGCGCAGAATGTGGCAGCGGGTGACCGTTTCGTCGGCGAGGACTTTACGGCGCACGACATTCTTCTCGGCATCAACTATATGTTTTGAAGTAAGAATTACCTGAGCCACTTCGTGGACGGCGATGCCCGTGGTGCCATCCGGTCAAGTCAAGCCGACGTCGACGGGACGCGCGTCCCGCGGTCAGGACCGAGTGGACAACCTCTTAGTGGACAACCTCTTAAAGACCCCACATCTAGGTCCGCCATCAAGCCAATCGCCTCATTCCTCGGACGCCGCCTGCCCTGTGATCCGCGCATATCGCTGCCGGTATCGTTCCCAGACGGCGGGATTCTTCAGGCGCGGCGGGCGTTCGCCGCGAAAGATCGCGCACCATTGCTCGGCCGCCGCCTTGGCCATGTTGTAATTGCATTCGTGGGTTACCCCGGCGTTATGCGGCGATAGCAAAACGTTGTCGAACCGCGCCAAGGGATGATCCCGGCCGATGGGTTCGCGCAAGAAGACGTCGACCCCGGCCCCGGCCAAGCGCCGTTCCGCCAACGCGGCGGCCAATGCCGCTTCGTCGGTGATCCCGCCCCGCGCCGTCGTAATGAAGTAGGCCGTCGGTTTCATCAAGCCGAATGCACGGGCATCAACCATGTTCCGCGTCTCATCGGTCAGGGGACAGTTGATCGAAACCACGTCCGATTCACGAAACAAGGTCGTGAAATCCACCTTTTCAGCACCGCGCTCGGCGAAGTCGGCATCGGTGATGTAGGGGTCATAGGCGATCGCCCGGGCGCCAAAGACCTTGGCGTAACCGGCGACCAGGCGGCCGATATTGCCGAGCCCGACGATGCCGACGACCTTACCGGTCAGTTCGCTGCCGATGTAGTTCATGCGATCGACCCGGACGTCCCGGCGGTGCGCCTTGTCCGTCTGGGCGATCTGCTTCAACAGGACCAGGGCGACGCCGATCACGTGCTGGGCCACGGAAACCGAATTGGCGCCCGAATTGTTGACCACCAGGACCCCGTGTTCGGTGCAGGCGTCGACGTCAAAGGTATCAAAGCCGGCGCCGGTGGAGGACACGGCCAATAGATTGGGGCAGCGCTCGATGAATTGCCGCGTCGGATACCAGATTTCGGGCGTTTCCGTCGCCGGCAGCATCTGGTAGCCATGGGCGCGTTCCAGCACCGACCAATTGGCGGCGGGATCACCGCCGAACGACAGCCGCTCCAACCGCGCGGCGTGTTCGGCGGCGACGATCTCTTCCGCCACCGGGTCCATCCACTGCTCAAAGTAAACCAGGGTTTTCGTCACGTAAGAATCCCCTTGCTGTCACGCAGGGCCCGTCGCACCGAAACGGGGGCGCCCGCCGCCGCCGATGATCGAATGCCAAGGGACGGATGGGGCCATCAATAGCGCAAGACCTTATAGGGTTTCGGGATTTGGTGGTTGGGTATGGCCACGAAGACCGGCGATCGGCCGGCCCGATCACTTCACGGGTCGGTTGATATCGATGAAAATTCGGTCAATGTCGCCGCTGCCGATCCCGGTCGGGCTCCCCGTGAGATCGGGTTTCGTGCTCAATATGATTCTCCGCCGTTCTTCGGCCGAAAGCCCCTTCGGCTTGGGCATGGGTGCCGGCGAGGGCGCGGCGATCGCCGGTCGCGGCGCCGGTGCCGCGGGGGCCGGTTGCGGCGCGGGCGCGGCCATCGGCGTGGGTTCCGGCACCGCCTCGGTGGTGGGTGACAAGACGGACGGCCAAGGCGAACCGGCCGTGCTGACGGTCGAGGCCGTCGCCGCCACCGGCGCCGGCCGCGCCCCTTGCATGGCCGCGGCGGCCCGTGCGGCCACACGTTGGATGTTTGCCAAGCGTTCCGCCAGAAGGCGCTCGTTCGAGGCATTGACGGCCTGATACAGGGCGTTAATCAACGCTTTGACCTCCTTCGCCTTGCCGGGCAGCATATCGAAGGCCAGGGCTTCATCAAGCAGGCCGATGGCCTGCAGCCGGCCGCCCAATTCCTGCACGAAGGCTTCGGTCTGCTGTCTCGGATCCGGCAGCATTCTGGGCGGCGCCGCGACGACACCGGTCGGGGTCTGGACGCTGCCGGAGAGGCCGACACCCGGCGTCGCCCCCATGGGCTCGACGGCCAGGGCCGGCACTGCGCCCGCGACCGCGCAGATCGCCATGACAACGGCCAGTCGGCTCAGGTGTGACATTTTGGACCTCGATCGTTCATCTTTGGCGGGGCCGGGGTCAGTCTGGAATATGGTCATCATCAAACGGAAAATCCAACTTATCCCGGATTCGGCGGACTCGGTGCGGGCAGGCTCGGGGTCGGGGCCGGGGCCGGTGGGGTCGGGGCAGGCGGTTGAGCATCTTGCTGCTGCCTGGCATTTTCCTCTTCGGCGGAGGCCAGCGTCTTTTTCGTGTTTTCCACGTACTCGCCGACCGCGGCGTCAAGCAGCCCCGATGTATTGGCCCGCATCAGGACGTCGCGCAAATCGCTGGCCCGCGAACCGCCGCGAAGGACAAGCTGCCCGCTGGCGTTTAGGACGTTGATTTCCGTCAGGCGTTGCACCAGGGCCCCGCGAATTTCCTCCGTCAAGATCGACGGTCGATAAAGGACCGCATAAAGGAACAAGACGTCGTCATTGCTCAGGATAGGTCCGCCCTCGATCAGGTCGGAAATACCGACGGCTGCCGCCTCGACAACCCTTTGCCCGGTTTGGTCCTGGAGCTGATCTCGTTTTTTCTTGATCCGATTGAGCCGGATATCCTTGCCGGTGGCAACGGTCTCCAGGACAAACCGCTTGATCGCGCCTTGGCTACAGGTGTCGTCATAGGCGATCAGCGCATCCCGGGCCGAATAGAAATCATAGGTCTTGGCCGGCGCGACCAATAGATCGGCGCGCAACTTTCGGTCCTTGGCGATGGCGTCCTGGACGACACTCAGTTCCGCCGCCACCAGAAAATTCGCCTGTTCGCTGTTGATCGTGTCCTCCAAGAACCCGAAGGCGCCGCCGATCCCGCCGACAATCTTCGAATCCACCTCGGCCAATCCGGTGATCAGCGCCGTCAGGGCGCCGACGTTGCTCAACAAATCCCGGTCGGCGTTGACCGTTGATTGGACATGTATCAGCTTGCGGAAAAACTGTCGGCACAGGTCGTTCGACAACGCGATGCCGGCGCGGAGATAGACCTTGGCATGCTTTTGCGACGCTTCCGTGCCCGGTGATTTGTTGGTTGCGCTGGCCGAGGCATTCATCACGCCGAAGAACGTCGCTTCTTGGGGGAACTTTGCGCGACCATGCTCCCCGTCGATCTTGCCGCGAAGGGTTTGCGCGGATTGCGGCCCCTGATCGACCTCTTCCAATTCGGCCGGGATCAAGAACTCGGAAAGACGCTTGCCGTCAGCACAGGCACTTAAGGCCAGCGAAGCCGCGACGGCGACGACAAGGGTAGGTTTGGACACGGACTGCCCCCTCTCAATAACACCCTGCCCAGGGACTGACCGCTTATTGAATATGCTACGCAGGCCATTGGGGATTTCAATCGAAGAGATGCAACTCGTTGTTTTACCTAAAAGAACATACCCGTCATTCGCGGGCTGACCGGGGTCCGCGTCCGAATCGACTCCGGTTTCGGACGCCCGGGTGTTGACGATTCAGCGGCCGCTTCCGGTTCCGGCGGGCGACAACGGTTCCTCTTGCCGGTTGCACGTCGACCAAGGACGTCGCTAAGAATGCGGTGCGGCGATCACGAAACGATTCCGTAGGCAGGAAAAGGAAACATCCAAATGGCGGGCTGGCAGATCTGGATCGATCGGGGCGGCACCTTCACCGACCTGGTGGGCCGCGCGCCGGACGGCCGACTGGTGACCCACAAACTCCTGTCGCAGAACCCGGAACAGTATGAAGACGCCGCCCTGCAGGGCCTTCGCGACATCATCGGCATCGCCGCCGGCGAACCGATCCCGGCGGGCGCCGTGGATGTCGTCAAGATGGGCACGACCGTGGCGACCAACGCCCTTTTGGAGCGCAAGGGTGATCGGACGGTTTTGGTCATCACCCGAGGGTTCCGCGATGCCCTGCGCATCGGCTACCAAGCGCGGCCCGACATCTTCGCGCGGCAAATCGTCCTGCCGGAAATGCTCTATGAACAGGTGATCGAGGCCGACGAGCGCACCGCCGCCCGGGGCGACGTACTGACACCCCTGGACGAAACCGCCCTGACGGCCGATCTGCAGGCGGCTTTCGACGCCGGCATCCGCGCCGCCGCCATCGTCTTCATGCACGGATACCGTTTCCCGGCGCACGAACAGTGCGCGGCCCAGATCGCCCGCGCCATCGGCTTCACGCAGATTTCGGTCAGTCATCAGGTCAGCCCGTTGATGAAACTGGTCGGCCGCGGCGACACCACGGTGGTCGATGCCTATCTGTCGCCGATCCTGCGCCGCTACGTCGATCGCGTCGCCGCCGATCTGGCGATCGCGCCGGACCCGGACGGCGGTATCAACAACCGTGACGGAGACGGGAACGGAGATGGGCACGCCAGGGCGACGGGCCCCCGCCTGCAGTTCATGCAGTCCAACGGCGGCCTGACCGACGCCCGCCTGTTCCAAGGCAAGGATTCGATCCTGTCGGGTCCGGCGGGCGGCGTCGTCGGCATGGTCGAGACGGCGCGCATGGCCGGCTTCGACAAGGTCATCGGCTTCGACATGGGCGGCACATCGACCGACGTTTCCCATTTCGACGGCGAATACGAACGCGCCTTCGAAACCCAGGTCGCCGGCGTCCGCATGCGCGCGCCGATGATGGGTATCCATACGGTCGCCGCCGGGGGCGGATCGATCCTGCGGTTCGACGGCGCCCGATACCGGGTCGGCCCGGAAAGCGCCGGTGCCGATCCGGGGCCGGCCTGCTATCGCCGCGGCGGGCCGCTTTGCGTCACCGACTGCCATGTCATGATGGGCAAGATCCAACCGCGGTTTTTCCCAGCCGTGTTCGGCCCCGGGGCCGACGACACCCTGGACGGTCGGGCCGTTTCCCGAGGCTTCCGGGCCTTGGCCCAAGAGATTCGCGAGACCACCGGCGACGACCGCGCGCCAGAACAGGTGGCCGAGGGGTTTTTGATGATCGCCGTCGAAAACATGGCCAACGCGATCAAGAAGATTTCCGTGCAGCGCGGCCACGACGTGACCCAGTACGTGCTCAACTGCTTCGGCGGCGCGGCGGGCCAGCACGCCTGCCTGGTCGCCGACGCCTTGGGCATGACGCGGGTCTTCATTCACCCCTTGGCCGGCGTGCTCTCCGCTTACGGCATGGGCTTGGCCGATGTCCGGGCGCTCCGCGAAAAGGCGGTCGAGGCGCCGCTGGCCGCCGGCCTGACCGACCCGCTGCTGGATATGATAGAAGGTCTGGAACAAGACGCGCTCAAGGAGATCGCCGACCAGGGCATCGCCAAGGACAACGTCCAGATCAGGCGCCGCGCCCATCTCCGCTACACCGGCACGGACACCGCCCTGAACGTCGCCTTCGGCGATCGGCAGTCGATGCTGGACGCCTTCGAAACCCAACATCGCCAGCGTTATGGCTTCACCGCGCCGGGACGGGGGCATATCGTGGAAGCCGTTTCGGTCGAAGCGATCGGCCGCTCCGAAGCGGCCGAGGACCCGGATATTCAGGACATCCCGGGCGTCGCCGGCCTGCGTCCCATGGCAATGGCGCCGATGTTCTCGGCGGGCCAATGGCATGACACGCCGATCTACAAGTGCGAAGCCCTGCTCCCCGGCGACCGGATCGAAGGCCCGGCGGTCCTGGTCGAGCCGACCTCGACCATCGTCGTCGAACCGGGCTGGACCGCGGAGATGACGCGCAAGGGCCACCTGATTCTGAACCGAACGACGCCGCGCCCGGCCGCCCAGGCCGTCGGCACCGACGCCGATCCGGTGATGCTTGAGATCTTCAACAACCTGTTCATGTCGATCGCCGAACAAATGGGCACCACCCTGGCAAACACCAGCTATTCGGTGAACATCAAGGAACGCCTGGATTTCTCCTGCGCCGTGTTCGATCGGGACGGCCAGTTGATCGCCAACGCACCGCATATCCCGGTCCACCTGGGCAGCATGGGCGAGAGTATCCGCGTGATAATCCGAGAAAACACCGGCACCATGCGGCCGGGCAACGTCTATGCCCTGAACGCGCCCTATAACGGCGGCACCCACCTCCCCGACGTCACGGTGATCACGCCGGTATTCGACGACGGCGGACGCGACATCCTGTTCTACGTCGGCTCGCGCGGCCATCACGCGGACATCGGCGGGATCACGCCCGGCTCCATGCCGCCGGACAGCCGGACCGTCGACGAGGAAGGCGTGCTGATCGACAACTTCCTCCTCGTTGAGGAAGGCGAGCTGCGCGAGGCCGAGTTACACGATCTGTTGACCATGGCGCCTTACCCCGTGCGCAACTTCGATCAGAATCTGGCCGACCTGGCGGCGCAGATCGCGGCGAATGAAAAGGGCGCGCAGGAACTTCGCCGCATGGTCGACCACTTCGGCCTGGAAACCGTCTGGGCCTACATGGGGCACGTCCAAGACAACGCCGAGGAAAACGTCCGCAAGGTCCTGGACGTCCTGACCGACGGGAGTTTCCGCACGGAAATGGATAACGGCGCGGTGATCGAGGTGGCGGTCCGGGTCGACAGGGCGGCCCGCCGGGCGACGTTGGACTTTTCCGGTTCCTCGGAACAATTGGCAAGCAATTTCAACGCGCCGTCCGCCGTCTGCCACGCGGCGGTGCTCTACGTTTTCCGGACGCTGATCGACGACGATATTCCACTTAACGCCGGTTGCCTGAAACCCCTGGAGCTGGTCATCCCCGAGGATTCGATGCTGGCGCCGGCCTATCCGGCCGCCGTGGTCGCCGGCAACGTGGAAACCAGCATGCTCATCACCGACGCGCTTTACGGCGCCTTGGGCGCCCTGGCATCGGGCCAGGGCACCTGCAACAACTTCACCTTCGGCAACGACCGCCATCAATACTACGAAACCATCTGCGGCGGCTCCGGCGCCGGTCCCGGGTTCGACGGCACCGACGCGGTCCATACCCATATGACGAACACCCGGCTGACCGATCCTGAAGTCCTGGAGTGGCGGTTTCCCGTGCTGTTGGAGGACTTCGCGATCCGCGAGGGCTCCGGCGGTACGGGCCGGCATCGGGGCGGCGCCGGCGTGGTCCGGCGCCTGCGGTTCCTGGAAGACATGACAGCCGCCATCCTGTCGAGCCATCGCCGCGTGCCGCCGCATGGCCTGAACGGCG